>NZ_JAFAVV010000834.1 GCF_019242285.1 Bradyrhizobium sp. | reverse complement strand
AGCAGGTAGCACCTTGGAATAAGCCGAAGGCACGGCTCTCGGCCCTCGATGTCAACGGAATGCCTCGCCGGGTGAGGCGGTCTCCTAAATATAAGTTCAACTAACCTAGCCGAATGGATCATTCCGCGCGACCCACGCCCAATAGTTCGCGCCGTCCCAGCTCGCTAATGGAATGTCGTCGACGGATCGCACCGCCGACCTTTACGAATGTGTCGGGAGAGCACTTATGAGCCGCCTTCGACGTTGGGCGACCATCGTCGCCCTGTTGGCCGTCATATTATTTTTCCGCAGCTTTTTGGTTTTTAGCGGCAACCCGGGTCAACACGGCAACACCTCAACCACCTTTTTGTCCAAGGATTGTCTCGGCACTCCTGGCTGTCCTGAGGAGCCGCAGGATTCTCGGATCGCGATCCCGACAGCAGGGCCTTCGGCGACGATGGCCATGATGTTCCAAGACCGAGGGACCGTATCAGCGGAGGCGAGTCAAGTGGAGGCTAAGTTGACCGCGCAACCGGTGTCACGCGTCCACCGAGCCTTCAGGCGGATCGCGGCGAAGCCGCGTGCGAGTTCGGCACGGTCTCAAAGGCAGTTCATCGGCAATGGATTCTTCTGAGCTTGTGCAACCAGGATGTTTGAGCATCGATCAGGTCGTGCGATTGGGGAGATCGGCATCGTGGCGATGGCGGAGTTAACATCGGCAACCATAAAACCCTTTTCGTACTTCCAAGGTCGGTGCGCGCCTTCACACTGTCGCGTCCTTCCGGGAAAGGGGGGAGATACGCCGTACCTGGCAAACAGCTTGTGCGGATTCATTGTGAAGACAAGTGCACGGCATCAGCTCGCAATTGCGGCAATCACCATTGTTCTCTGCCTCGTGATCACGGTGCCTCTCGAATTGCAGCGGCGTATCGTCAACGATGCCCTGCAGCGTCATGATTTCCACACGATAGGCATTCTGGCCGTCGGCTATTTCCTTGTCGCGATCGCCCAGCGCGGGATCAAGCTCGCGATGAACGTCTATCGGAGCTGGGTCAGTGAGAGCTCGACACGTTATCTGCGCTCAACCGTGTTGGGCTCTGACAGAAGCGCGGGGAATGATTGGTCCGGCTCGCAACGAGGCGTCGACATTTCGATCGTCCTCTCCGAGGCCGACCCGATCGGAAGCTTTGTGGGGAGCAGCCTGTCGGAGCCACTCCTGCAATGCGGCGTCCTCGCTAGCCTCCTCGTCTATATGACCTTCATCAACTCCTCGATGGCCTTGATCGCAGTTGGCGCGCTCACACTGCAGATGTGTTTTGTCCCAGCGATGCAGAGCGCGATCAATCGCCGGGCGACGGCACGGATTCTCACGCTGCGCGCGGTAAGCAGCGCCCTCAATAGCAGCCCTCGAGCCGTCAATACGCCCTCGCGTCAGCTACAAATGGCCGATCATGTTTTCGCGTTGAATATGGGCATATACAAAATCAAACACCTGATGAATTTCCTGATCAACGGCTCGGTTCATTTGAGCATGGCATGCGTTTTGGCGCTTGGAGGATACTTGGTCTCCATCGGCAAAATCGATGCGGGCAGCGTCGTCGCCTGCGCGGCGGGCCTGTCGAAAGTCAGCGATCCCTGGGGCGATTTCGTGGATTGGTTCCGTGATCTAAGAATGACCCAAGCGAGATATGCGCTTCTGCGCCAGGCCGAGCTGCGCTCGAAAGCGAACCGAATTCACGATGTTTCGAAGCGTTGCGAGCGGCGAATTAATGCTGGGCCAAGGGGGCCCGCTCATTCTCAGATTGATTGAGCGGGCGCAGGCGGGCTACGCGGGTAAGCCTTGTATTTCTCGTTGGCTTGTTCTACGTATGTTCCCGCGCGGAAACTTCGGGCGCGCGCCGTGCTGGGGCGATTTTCCAATCGCAGGGGAATTCAGTGTCTGAAATTGTCTCGGGTAGGCAATTGCGAGCAGCCCGCATTCTGGCTGGACTTACTCAGTCGCAATTCGCGGTCAATATTGCAAATTCAAGTGCGAGCGCAGACGCGCTTTCGGAAGACCTTAAAAGGGCGATGAAGGCTGCTACATGGTTGTAGGGCATTGCCGCATGATGTCCGCGGGAAATTCTCCGACGTTTCGGCAAAAGGGCATCGAGATGTCCGCGCCAGCGCGCCGGGTTGTCTCCGGCGCGCAGTCCGCGAGCCTTCGCGGCGTCGAGCACGCGCTCGATCCGTCCGCGAGTTCTTGAGGCTGTTTCTGGTTTGGAATGCCAAATTGG
>NZ_JAFAVV010000761.1 GCF_019242285.1 Bradyrhizobium sp. | reverse complement strand
AACAGAGGGCGCAGGGAAGGCCGGGTATCGACTGATACCCATGGCCCCCGTGCAGCAAATAAGCACGGGGTAGGAACCACAGGTTCAGCCGAGAATACCCGGCCCTCCCTGCGCGATGGTGTTAACGCCTATAACGCGCTCTCCCGGGTGAATGGGCTTTCTTGCCACCCTGATCGGCGGATCATCACCGCCGACGTGACGCCAGCGTCGCGGCGCCAGGACCACACGTCTTAGCAGTCCGCATCGAGCGCGCTCGTCTCGCGCGCCAACGCGTCCATCGCATCCCGCCGCCCACGTCCGTGACGATCGCGAGCCGCCCCTCTTGTGGCGGCAGGACGGGCGCATAATGCCACTGATTTGGGGTCGGCGTCAAATCGATTTCCGAAAATCGGAAGGCGTTCGGTGCGACAGATTGGCCCGACGGGCCGTTGCCGCATGACACGCACGGATTCGGCGCGGTCTTACCGGACGGACGCGAACCTCGATGCATCGTCGCGAACCGCGTCGGGCAGGCGCAGGGCATGAGAGCAGCGATACGCAAATGACGCGCGTGGATGTCGTTGCCCGACAATCGTCTGGAAATATCATAATACCTCTTGACGGCGCTCGCGCGGCGTGATGTTCTTATTTCGTTCTGGCATCGGGGTTATGTTCAGGGGGCTTGCATGCACGACGTCTTGGCTGACGCCGCGTCTTTTCGGATTGTCTTTCACAATGATGACGACACGCCTGCGACGTTCGTCGAGGACCTGTTGCAAAACGTATTCGGCCTGTCGCGGCGGGACGCGATCGCGCTGATCGTGCGGATCAGTCAGGATGAGCGCCCCGCCTGCGGGCCCTATCCCGCTGCCGTCACCAAGGCCTTGCTGGATGAGGCGCTAAGGCGCGTCCGGGCTGCCGGCCATCCATTCGTGATCACGAGCGAGGCGGTCTCTGGCACTCCCAGCGAGCCGCAGGAAACGCAATTCGAATATGCCTGCGAGGCGCTGTACTGGCACTTCACCGGCCTGCTGCGCGGTGGACTCGTCACCACGATGCGGCAGTTTCCTGGCCACATGCGCGCCGATCTGCAGGTCGCGATCGACCGGTTGTTCGCCGAACCCGTCCGCTTCTTCGGCATTCACGAGGAGCATCGTTACGAGACTTTGTCCTTTGCGCAGCTCGCGCGCGACGGCCGTCATGCCCAGGCGATCGCTCCGCCGCAATATTACGAGATCGATACCGGCGAGAGCGAGCCGGTCAGTTGCCTGCAAAACGGGTTGTGGCTGTGCCGGGCCGGCGAGCTCCGTTTCGCGGTCGTGCTTTGCTACCATCGCGAATACAGTCAGGAGGCGGGGCTGCGCATCGAGATCGCGGCGCCTGCGGGCGCGGAAGGCAAGGCGCTGGCGCAGCGCGCCTTCGCCGAGCTCGAGCGGGCCGTCGACGCCGCGCGCTCCTACCGCGGCAAGATCCTCTCGTTCGATGCGGCGGCCAGCTATCGCGGACGGTCGAGGGGCGTGATGGTGCACCGGATGCCGCCGGTCGCGCGCGAGGACGTGATCCTGCCGGAGCGGACGCTGAAGTTGCTCGACCGCAACGTGCTGCGCTTCATCGAAGGCCGCGACAATCTGCGACGCCTCGGCCTGTCCACCCGCAA
This sequence comes from Bradyrhizobium sp., assembly GCF_019242285.1. Classification (GTDB taxonomy): domain Bacteria; phylum Pseudomonadota; class Alphaproteobacteria; order Rhizobiales; family Xanthobacteraceae; genus Bradyrhizobium. The sequence goes on along the minus strand of NZ_JAFAVV010000761.1, from coordinate 8,500 downwards.
GGGCATCCTGCTCTATGGGCCGCCCGGCACTGGCAAGACCCACACCATCCGCTACCTTGCGACCAGCCTGCCGGGGCACACCACGCTGATCATCACCGCGGCGCAAGTCGCCTATCTCGGCGCCTATATGAACCTGGCGCGACTGTTGCAGCCGGCCATGGTGGTGATCGAGGACGTCGACCTGATCGCGCGCGACCGCGACGAGATGGACGGGCCTTGCGAGGAATCGCTGTTGAACCACCTGCTCAACGAGATGGACGGCTTGAAGGAGGACGCCGACATCCTGTTCGTGCTGACCACCAACCGGCCGGAAGATCTGGAGCAGGCGCTGGCCGGCAGGCCCGGTCGCATCGACCAGGCCATCGAGGTGCCGCTGCCGGACGAGGCCGGCCGCGCCAGGCTGGTCCGGCTCTATGGCAAGGGGCTGCCGCTCGATCAGGCGGTCGTCGACGAGGCCGCGCGGCGCACGCAGGGCGTCAGCGCCGCTTTCATCAAGGAGCTGGTGCGGCGGATGGCGCAGAGCGCGATGTCACGCGACCGCGAATTGATCGAGATGGCCGACGTCGACGAGGCGCTCGACGACATGCTGTTCGCCGGCGGCCGGCTCAACGTCAAGCTGCTCGGCGGCGCGGCGGAACGGGCGAGCGCGTGACGAAAGGGCGCGGCGCCCTGCTCAGCGGTCGGGCGGCCGCAGGAAGATCGGAAGGCGAAGCACTCCCTCGCCACCGCGCGCCGGCTTCGCCTCGCGTCGCGGTGCGTCAGCGAGGGGGCGGCACTTTCGACAAGGTCAGGATCGCGTTGTCGTACCATTCGAGCCGCAGCCGCGGGCCGACGATCTTGAGGGTCGCGCCGGCATAGCCGAAATTTCCCTTGGCGCAGGCGAGCGTCGCGTCCGGTTCGAGAAACGGCCCTTCGCAGACATCGGAGAACGCCGAGCCCTTGCCGGGACGCCATTTCAACCGCTCGGTCGAGATGTCGAGGATGGCGCCCATGTCGGCGGGATCGTTCTGCGTCAGCGCCTGAATCTCGCCGCCCGGTTGAAGATCGACCGCGGTGACGCGCCACGCCCCCGTCAGGCGAGCCAGCGAAATTGTATCACCGGTCTGGGCCGTCGCCTCCAGCGAGGCCGCCAGCAGGCAAGCGGCCGCCACCAACCCTTGCTGCATGAAATGCACGAACGACGATCGCGTGTCTTTTGACATTCGCATGGCGTCCCCTCCCGGGCGGCGAAGCAATGCGGCACGCTGTCTGAACCGGACCTGAACCGCATACCAGCAATCCCGCCACATCGGACCCGCAATTTTGCCGTCAATCCGTCGAACGCATCCGCAACGGCGCGAGCCCGAGGCCCGACAGATACGTATCGACGAATTGCGCAATCTGGCCGCGCAATCGTTCCGGCGGCACCGCAACCATGCGCTCCTCGAGCCCGAGTGAGATGATGCCGTGCACCGCCGAGAACATCATGCGCGCCTGCAGCGCGATCTCCTCCGGATCGCGGTTCGGCATCAGGCGACGCAAGGGCTCGTACATCAATGCGAAGGCCTGCATCACCATGCCCAGGATGTCCTCGGGAAACGGACGGTCATCCTCCATGCGATGCTCGAACAGCGACCTCAGCAGATTGGCGTTCGCGACCGCGAAATCGAGGTAGGTCTCGGCAAAGCCGTGGAGCTGGCGGATCGGATCATCGCCGGGCACCGCAACCAGCCGTCGCGACAGCGCTTGAACCGTCTCGCGGTTGACGGTGAGGATCAGCCCGTCGAAGTCGCCGAACTCGTTATAGACGCTGCCGATGGAGCAGTCGGCGGCTTCCGCCACGTCCCGAACCTTCAATGACCTCAAGCCTTTGGCGGCAATGATGCCGCGCGCCGTCTCGAGCATCAGAAGTCGCCGCCGATTTTTTTTGCCGGCCCGCAAAGATTCTTCTTGAACATTGTTCATTTACCGATTATCCGTGTTGAACATTGTTCAAAATAGCGCAGAGGCCGACGAAATGCAAACGCTCGCCATCGAAGTTGCCACCACCTTTGCGGACGACGCCATTGCCGTCGTCACCGGCACCGGCCGGATCATCCTGGGCCTGTTGACGGCGCCGGTCGAGCGGATCGCCGCGGCCTGCGACGTCGCTGGCGTGCTGCCGGAGCGCCGCCCGTGGCTGCGCGCGGCGCCCGCCAACGGCGCAAGCGCTCGCCGACGGCGCTGGCCGCGCGCCTGCCTCGACCGGCTCCGCGCGCTCAGCAAGCTGACCTGAAGGAGATGGCAATGCATGAATGGCTCGCACGGCTGTTCGCGGCGCTGGCCGATCTGCAACGCAGGGAAGGCGCCTCGCTCGCCGATCTCGATCGCACGATCACGGCGGCACGCCATGCCCACACCGCCGCCCGCCGCGCGCTCGCCATCGCGATCGCCGAGGAGGCGCGCGAAGCCGAACGCCGCGCTGGCCTGGTCTCGCAGCTTGCCGATCTCGAGCAGCGCGCGATCGCCGCGCTCCGCGCCGGCCGCGACGGCCTCGCCCGCGAGGCCGCCGAGGCCATCGCCGCGATCACGACCGAGATCTGCGCCTCGCGGCGCGCCGCCGAGCGCTTCGCCGCCGAGGTGAGGCTGGCGCGGGGCGAGGTCGAGGCGCAGCGCCGCCGCCTTGCCGAGCTCGACCGCGGCCGGCGCCTGGCGCGCGTCGGCCACGCCCTCAATGCCACCGCGCCCGCTGCGCGCGCTGGACTCGACTGCTTCAGCGAGGCCGAGGCGGCGTTGGCGCGGCTGGTCGCCGAAAATGGCGACGCCCGCGCGGTGCGCGAGGAAATGGCGCCGCCCGCCGAGCGCCTGATCGAACGGATGGCGGAGGCCGGCTTCGGCCAGCCGATGCAGGTCCGCGCCGGCGACATTCTGGCCCGGTTGCGCGACGCCGCCGGACTGCCGGCGACGACTCTCATCGAATCCACCCCCGAAGCTCAATGAAGAGGTAGCCATGTCCACGAACCTATCGCATCTCGACCGGCCGAGCGGCGCCTGGGTCAATTTCTCCTACATCGCCTTCGCCGCGTCCGTGCTGATGGTCGGCGGCGGCATCTTCGCGCTGCCGCTCGACTGGTGGGTGCGCGCCTATTTCGCCATGGGCATGGGGATGGTAGTACAATCCTGCTTCACCCTCGCCAAGACCGTCCGCGACCTGCACGAGACGAGCCGCATGATCAACCGGATCGAGGAGGCGCGCACCGAGAAGCTCCTGAGCGCCGAGCGGAGCTAGCCCAGCCGCGTCCCCGTCAACATCTCGTTTCGCATCGACCGAAGAGTGCCTTGCAACCGGCGGCTTTCGGAGAACAATCCGTCGGCCGCTCGCAGATACAACAGGACTTATCATGATCAAGGAATTGATGTCGTCCCGCCGCTTCGCGCCGCTGTTCTGGGCCCAGTTCTGCTCCGCGCTGAACGACAACGTCTTGAAGAACGCGCTCGGCATGCTCTTGCTCTACGGCACGTTGACCTCGCATGGCGACATGCTGGTGACGATCGCGCTCGCGGTCTTCATCTTCCCGTTCTTCATCCTGTCGGGGCTGGGCGGCGAGCTCGCCGACAAATACGTCAAGTCGGTCGTCGCGCGACGGCTGAAATTCGCCGAGATCTTCGCCGCGGCGTTCGCGGCGCTGGGCTTCGCGCTGCAATCGGTGCCGCTGCTGTTCACCGCGCTGGCGCTGTTCGGGATCGTCGCGGCGCTGTTCGGCCCGGTGAAATACGCGATGCTGCCCGACCAGCTCGCGGTCGGCGAGCTCGCCACCGGCAACGCGCTGGTGGAAGGCGCGACCTTCCTGGCGATCCTGCTCGGCACCATCGGCGGCGGCCAGCTCGTCGCCGGCTCGACCCACATGGGATGGGTGTGCGCGGCCGTCATCCTGTTCGCGCTGTTATCGTGGGCCTTCGCCTCGCGGATTCCGGCGACCTCGCCCTCGGCGCCCGGGCTGTCGATCACCGCCAATCCCTGGGCCTCGACCCTTCATCTCCTGAGATCGCTCTATGCCGAGCCGCGGCTCTGGGACGGCATGGTCATCGTCTCCTGGTTCTGGCTCGCCGGCGCGGTGGTGATGTCGCTGCTGCCGGCCGTGCTGAAGGACGTCGTCGGCGGCACCGAGGGCGTGGTGACGCTGTGCCTTGCGGTGTTCGCGATCGGCATCGCGGCGGGCTCGCTGTTCGCGGCCCAGCTCTCCCATGTGCGGCCGAATCTCGCGCTGGTGCCGATCGGCGCCATCGTCATGGGCCTGGTCGGCCTCGACCTTGCGCTTGCGATCGCACGCGCCACGCATGGCAGCGACGTCACCGCTTTGGACTTCATGAGCTCGCTCTCGGGCGCGCACATGCTGCTCGACTTCGCGCTGTTCGCCTTCGGCGGCGGCCTGTTCGTGGTGCCGGCTTTCGCCGCGGTGCAGGCCTGGTCACAGCCGTCCGAGCGCGCCCGCGTCATCGCCGCCGGCAACATCCTGCAGGCGGGCTTCATGGTTGCCGGCACCGGCGTCGTCGCACTGCTGCAATATCTCGCGCTGCCGGTCGCCTGGTTCTTCTTCGGCCTCGGCGTCGCGAGTTTTGGCGCGGTATGGTTCGTGCTCGGCAAATGGGGCAAGGAAGGCGTGCGCGATTTCGGCGCGCTGATCTTCCGCGCGCTGTTCCGCACCGAGGTGCGCGGGCTGGAAAACCTGCCGCCGGCCGGCACCCGCATGCTGATCGCGCCCAATCACGTCAGCCTGATCGACGGCCCGCTGCTGCATGCGGTGCTGCCGATCGAGGCGAGCTTCGCGGTCGACACCGGCATCGCCCAGGCCTGGTGGGCGAAGCCGTTCCTGAAGCTGATCCGGCACTACACCATGGATCCGACCAAGCCGTTCTCGGCGCGCGAATTGATCAAGCTGGTGGCCGCCGGCGAGCCGGTCGTGATCTTCCCCGAGGGGCGCATCACGGTGTCCGGCTCGCTGATGAAGGTCTATGACGGCACCGCGATGATCGCCGACAAGGCCGAGGCCGTGGTGGTCCCGGTCCGCATCGAGGGCGCGCAGCGCTCGCATCTGAGCTACCTGAACAATGGCGAGATCAAGCGCGCCTGGTTTCCCAAGGTGACGATCTCGATCCTGCCGCCGGTGCAGCTCGCAGTCGATCCGGCGCTGAAGGGCAAGACCCGCCGCAACGCTGCCGGTGCCGCGCTGCAGGACGTCATGATCGACGCCATGGTCAAGACCGCAATGCTCGACCAGACGCTGTTCGAGGGTCTCGCCCATGCCTATCGCGACCGCGACACCGGCAAGGCGATCGTCGAGGACGCGCTCGGCACCAGGCTCACCTACCGCAAGCTGATCCTCGGCGCCCAGGTCTTGAGCCGCAAGGTCGAGCACGGCACCTCGGTCGGCGAGAATGTCGGCCTGCTGCTGCCGAACTCGGCCGGCGTCGCCGTGGTGTTCATGGCGCTGCAGTCGATCGGCCGGGTGCCGGCGATGCTGAACTTCTCGGCGGGACCTGTGAACGTGCTGGCGGCGATGAAGGCCGCGCAGGTCAGGACCGTGCTGACGTCGCAGGCCTTCATCGAGAAGGGCAAGCTCGACAAGCTGATCACCGCGATCGGCGCCGAGGCGCGGATCGTCTATCTCGAGGACATCCGCGCCACGGTTTCCACCATGGACAAGCTGCGCGGCTTCAAGGACGGCATCGCCCCGCGCGTTGCGCGCAACGCCAACGATCCGGCGGTGGTGCTGTTCACCTCCGGCTCGGAGGGGACGCCCAAGGGCGTGGTGCTGTCCCACCGCAACATCCTCGCCAACGCCGCGCAGGCGCTGGCGCGCGTCGACGCCAACGCCAACGACAAGGTGTTCAACGTGCTGCCGGTGTTCCATTCGTTTGGACTTACGGGTGGGATGATGATGCCGCTGCTCGCGGGGATTCCGATCTTCATGTATCCCTCGCCGCTGCACTACCGGATCGTGCCCGAATTGATCTACCAGACCGGCGCCACCATCCTGTTCGGCACCGACACCTTCCTGACCGGCTATGCGCGCTCGGCCCACGCCTATGACTTCCGCACGCTGCGGCTGGTGCTGGCCGGCGCGGAGGCGGTGAAGGACCGCACCCGGCAGGTCTACATGGAGCGCTACGGCATCCGCATCCTCGAAGGCTACGGCGTCACCGAGACCGCGCCCGTGCTCGCCATGAACACGCCGATGGCGAACCGCCTCGGCACGGTCGGCCGGCTGTCGCCGCTGATGGAATACCGCCTCGAGGCGGTCCCCGGCATCGAGGAAGGCGGACGGCTCTCGGTGCGCGGCCCCAACGTCATGCTCGGCTATCTGCGCGCCGAAAATCCCGGCGTGCTGGAGCCCTTGCCGGACGGCTGGCACGACACCGGCGACATCGTCGCCATCGATGCGCAGGGCTTTATCACGATCAAGGGCCGCGCCAAGCGCTTTGCCAAGATCGCGGGCGAGATGGTCTCGCTGTCGGCGGTGGAGGCGATGGCGGCGGCCCTGTGGCCGCAGGCGATCTCGGTCGCAATCGCGCTTCCCGACCCGCGCAAGGGCGAGCGCATCGCACTGCTCACGACGCAGAAGGACGCCGACCGCGCCGCCATGCAGCGGCAGGCCAAGACGACCGGCGCCTCCGAGCTCGCCGTCCCGGCCGCCATCCAGGTGGTCGACAAGGTGCCGCTGCTCGGCTCGGGCAAGACCGACTATGTCGCAGCAACCGCGCTGGCGCGCGAGCTTGCCTCGGTGCCGCCGGAGGAGCGCGAGGTCGCATGATGCGCAAACACACCATGCGGCCCGCGTCAATCGACGCGCGGCGCGGCGGCGTGGTGCTGCTCCACGGCATCGCGGTCGGGGCGTGGACGCTGAAGAGAATGGAGCGGGCGCTGCGGGCGCGCGGCTTCGCGACGCTGAACCTCGATTATGCCAGCCGCAAGAAGCCGCTCGATGCGCTGGCCGACGACATCCATCCGGCGGTGTCAGATTTTGCCCGCCGGCTCGATGGCCCGCTGCATTTCGTCGGCCACTCCATGGGCGGCCTGCTGGCGCGGGTCTATGTCGCGAAGTACCGGCCCGACCGGCTCGGCCGCGTGGTGATGCTGGGCACGCCGAACGGCGGCAGCGAGATCGTCGATCTGCTCCAGGCCTTCCCAATCTATCGCTGGTATTTCGGACCGGCTGGAATGCAGCTTGCCACGCGCCCGGACTGTCCACTGGCCGCGCTGCCGGCGCTCGATTATCCAGTCGGCATCATCGCCGGCAATCTTTCGATCTACCCGATCTCGTCGTTCATCCTGCCGAGACCGAACGACGGCAGGGTCTCGGTCGCAAGCTCGAAGCTCGCCGGCATGGCCGACCACGTCACGGTCAGGACCGTCCATAGCGCGCTGCCCTATCATCCGGCTGCGATCGGCCAGACCATCGCATTCCTGTCGGATGGAAATTTCGGGCTGCGCGCGCCGACGCGCTTTCGATCCGAAGTCCCGGGACATGATCTCGCCGCGCGCGGCTCGCAGTCATAGCCTGCACGGTTATGGATTACCTCGCTTGTATCTCCTTGATAGCTGATAGCTGACTGGGCAGCTTTGACCAGGTGGCGGGAAGATGTTACACGCTGACGTAGTGGCGTCGCCGGCCTGTCGCACTCGCGCCGTTGCAGGCGCGGTGGGAGCAGTCATCGCGGTGCTCCTGGCGGGTCCAACCGGTACCGATCTGCAGCTGGCTCTCACCGAGCCGCCAAGCGCGCCAGCACGGAGCCGGGCATGGGATTGTCGGCGCGTTTGACCGCGGGGATGGTCGCCTTGATCGTGCTCAGCGTTGCTGCCACCGGCGCGCTGACTTATCACAACGTATCCATCGTCGAGGTGCCACGCGGGCTTGATCGCCTCGACAGCCATGCTCGTCTGCTTGCCTCCGATCTCGAGGCCTCCGTGCGCGGATCGCGAAGCGATGCGCTGGGAATTCCGACAGCAGCGGCCGTCGCCCTCGAAGGCGTCAGGCGTACGACGCGAGCGGGCGGCGTAGATCCTTTCGGCAGCACGACGCTGGCCCAATGGCGCGGTGAACTGGGCGGGAGATTCGCCGCCCAACTCACCGCCAGCCCGGATTACGATCAGATCCGCCTGATCGGTGCCGCCGACGGCGGCCGGGAGATCGCGCGGGCCGACCGCTTTGGGCCAGGGAACACCGTCCGGGTCGTGCCCGAAGCCGAACTCCAGCCCAGAGGCGACCGCGACTACTTCCAGCGCGCCATGCGGCTGCACGGCGGCGAGGTCGATATCTCAGCGGTTGAGCTCGATCGGGAGCGCGGCGCGATCGATGCGCCGCATGTCCCGCTTGTCAGGGCGTCAACGCCGGTGGTGGGGCCGGACGGGAGGCCGTTCGGGATCGTGGTCATCGATATCGACCTGCGTGGACCATTCGCGCACGCGCGCGAAAGCGCACTGCCCGGCGGTAGAGTTTATATCGTCAACACCAGCGGCGATTATCTGGCCCATCCCGATCCG
>NZ_JAFAVV010000551.1 GCF_019242285.1 Bradyrhizobium sp. | reverse complement strand
GCGTCGTGAAATCTGGCCGTGCTCTCGTTGTCGGCGGCTAGCTCGCGCTGGAACTGAAGCTGCAGCCGCCTGGCGAAGTCGAGCCACGACGCCGGAATTTCCGCCCGATAATCGGCCTGTCCCTCGGCGAAGGTCGCCTTGGCCGCGGAGAAGAAGGTCAGCGCGCTGGCGGCAATGCGAAGCCAGCGCATCGGCGAGGACGATCCGGTCCGCTCCGGCCTGCTGCCATTGTTGCGCGCGTCACTCATCGACGGTGCCGATCACTGCATCGTGGCGGGCGCGCTCGGCTGAACGCTGCGATCGGCACTCGTCGCATTCGTTGCCGCCGGCGGCGCCGTCGCACGATCGGTGCCGTCGAGCTTCGGCAGCTCGGCCCGCAGATAGGCGATGAGCTGCTGGACCAGATGGTCCCAGATCTCGATCTGCGCCCGCAGATGATCCCGCGCCACTCCGCCGGCGACCGAGACGTCGAGCGTCAGCACCAGGAACGGCAGGCTGAGCTGCAGCCGCGCGAAGCGGCGGGAGGCATTCCAGCGGTTGACGAGATCGAGCGGCAGCTCGCCCTGGACCTGCAGCACCGCCACCAGCGCGGCGTCGATGAAGCTGCCGTCGCCGGCGGCCAGACGGTTGCCGGGCCGCACGTCGAAGGCGAGCCCGCCGGTCGCCGAGCGCAGATAGTCCCCGCTCGCCACGGGATCGGTCATAGTCTCGACCCGGTAGCCGGCGAGCTGCAGGACTTCACGCAGGTCGGCAAGAGTCAGCTTGGTGAGGATGGTTTCGGGCATGATGAACTCCAGCAATATCCGATTATTTCGCCCCAGCGGGCGGCTGCTCGCCGAGCAGGTTGCTCAGGGCGAACTCGTTGAGGACGGGCGGATGCTGCTTGAGAAGCTCGCCGAGATAGGCGCGCCGCAACGCTGCGGCGCGCTCGGAGCGCATCTGCTGCACGAGCTGGTCGCGCACTTCCGCAAGCGGCCGCGTATAGGCCGCCTTGGTATCGATCAGCTTGAGGATGTGAAAGCCGTCGTCGAGTCGGATCGGCTCCGAGATCACGCCCTTGGCGAGCTGCATGACTTGCGCGCGGATTTCCGGACGGATCTGGCTCTCGACGAGCCAGCCGAGATCGCCGCCGGTCTTGCTATCGTTCTCGATCGCAATGGCCGTGAAATCCGCGCCGGGCGCCTTGAGCTTGCGCTGGATCTCGTCAAGCGCCTTCTTGGCGCCGTCCTCCGCCGCCTTGTCGTCCTTCGCCGCCGGCACGAAGATCTGCGTGAGCTGGAACTGGCGCGGCATCAGCAGCGCATTGTGGTTGGCGTCGTAGACCTGCTGCACCTCGTCGTCGCTCGGATAATTCGCTGGCGGCACCGAGACCGTCTGCAGATAGAGTTCGACCAGCGCGTTCTCGCGCAGCCTGTCGAGCTGGGCGGCCACGTTCGGCTGCTGGTCCCATTTCTTGGCGACGAGTTCCTGAAGCACCAGCCGGTTGGCGAGCTGCAGCCGCACCGCCTGGCTGAGCAGGCCCGGATCCTGCCCGATGGCCGCGCGCTCGCGCGGGCCAAGGGCGGTGAGATAGCCGCGCATTTCATCAGCGGACACGTTGATGTTGCCGACCCGCGCCACGACGTCGTCGCCGGCCTTGCCGGCCGCGGTCGGTGAGGGCGGCGCTGCCGGCGCATTCGGCTGTGCCGCGCCCGTGGTCTGCGGCGCCTTCGGCTTGGCGGCCGGCTGTGCAGCGGGGGCTTTCGGAGCGGTCTGCGCGAAAGCGGGAGCCGACGGACAGGCGACCACCAGAGCAACCGCCGACGCGCAGAGCGGCAAGATCCGGATGGCGCGGCTGATATTCCTGTTCATTGCACTGCTTTCTGGTCGAGGAACTTGTCCTTGGTTTCCTGGAGCGAGTTCTGGATTTCGACGCGGCGAAATCCGAACACCGGCTCACGCGCCACCATAGTGTCGCCGATCGTGACAGCCTGATAACGGCCGACCAGCTCCTGGCCCGCCTTGATCAACTGTCCGTTCTTGGTGACACAGCTCTTGGTGCTCGCCTTGTAGCTCGTGGCTTCGCCTTCGAACTTCGCGCGCTCGGCGTCCTTGCTGCGCGCCACGGTCGCAGCTTCCTCATAGGCGGTCTTCCATTTCTCCAGCGTCTCGTCGCGATCGGCGAGGCGCTTGTTGAACTCGTCGACCGCCTCGCGATACTGCTTCTCGGCCGCGCGCGCCTCGGCCTTGGCCGCCTCGACCTGCGCCTTGGCGGCAGCGGTGGCGCGCTCGGCGTCGGCGACCTTCGCCTGCAAGGCGGCGCGCTGGTCCTCCAACTGCCGCATCTGGACCGTGGCGGAGCGCAGCGCGTCGCGGAGCCGGTCGGTGTCGAAATCGGCGTGCGCCAGATAGATCGGCGGCAGGGCCGCGACGGCCGCCGTCGCCGCCACGACGAGTATGATGGCTTTCCTCATGCTCAGAACCTTGCGTTGAGATCGACCAGGAGCACGTCGACCGCATAGGGGCTGCCGGCGATGTTGTTGGCGCTGAGCCAGCGCGCCGAGGCCCAGACGTTCTCGCTGAGGCCGACATTGCCGCCGACGAAATAGCCCTTCAGGTTGGTGCCGCCGAGGCCGAAATCGGAGTCGACGAAGGCGTCGAGAGTGGCGTCCGATTCCAGGAATTTGTAGCCGGCATGCACGTTCCAGTCGCCGAACTGCCGGATCTGGTTGTCGCCGACCGTGACGCGCGCCATCCAGCCCTGGTCGCCGCCGTTGAACGGACCGAACGTGCCGGTCGGCGTGCCGGCCCGGTTGTTGATGGCCGCGCCCGGCGGAAGCGACTGAGTCTGTGGATCGAGGCCCGTGCCCGCAGCCGTCAGGCCGCGATTGAACGCCGAATTCCAGACGAACTCGCCATCGAGGACGATATGATAGGGGTTGAACTGGCCGAAATCGAGCTGCGCGCTCGCGACCACCGGCCGATATTTCTGCACCAGACCGAAGTACTGAAACTGCAGAATCTGTCCATTGTTGTTGATGAGAGGGTCGGCGATGATGTTGCGCAACGCCATGTAGGTATTGCCCTTCTGCGCGAAGGACGGTCGCGACAGGTCGCTGCTGCAGACATCCGCGCTCGAGCCCACCACGCAGGGCGCGGAGAGCTGGCCCTGCACGTTCTCGAAGTCGTAATAGGCGGCGGCAAGGCGGAACCGGGTCTGCGGATCGAAACGCGAGCCGAAGCCGAGCTGGCCGCCAAACAGCCATTTGTCGTGGCTCGGGACCTGCGATGGCGCGCCCCGCAGATCCTGCAGATTGGTGCTGAGGTTCAGCGACGTGTTGAAGATCGGGAACGCGCCGATGGTCCCGAACGGCATGAAATAGTCGTTGACCTGATGCTTGGCCTGGAAGGCGACGCCGTCGAAGCCCAGCTCGCTGTACCAGACGAGGTCGGTCGGCGACCAGAATGGATTGTCGAAGCGGCCGATCGAGGCCACGATGTCCTGGTTGAACGAGGTCCATTTCAGATAGCCGCGGTCGAGCCAGAGTGCGTATTTCGAGAAATCGCCGCCACTGCCGCCGAGCGTCTGGTTGGTCGACACCGGCGAGTTGGTCTCGCCGGTGGCGATGCGCAATCCTGCATCGAAGCCGTGGGTCAGGTCGGCGTCCATGCCGAGACGGGCGCGCAGCCGCACCTGATTGCGGTCCTGGCTCGCATTGTAGGTCGGCGCATTGAAGAGATTGCTGGCCCCGATCGCGTTGTCGAAAGGCGACCCGGTGTTGATGGCGTTGAAATTGATGGCGTCGTTCTGGTCATTGCCCTTCGGGAAGAAGCTGCCCTGGTAGCGGGCGCGGAAGTCGCCATAAAAGTGGATGCGGTGCGCCCATTCGGGATAGGCGCCGGGCGAGGCCCAGTTCTCCTTCTCCGCCTTGGCCATCACCTCCTGCCTGATTTCCTCGCGGAGCTGCTTCTTGACCACCTCCGGCACATAGGTGACGTGGCGCGTGCCCGGCGGGTTGGCCGCCGAAGCGGCTGCGTTCGCTGCCTTCGCAGCGTCCTCCGCCCTGGCGGAGGCGTCCTTGGCTGCCTGCCGCGAAACATAGGCTTCATTCTCGGCCTGCTTGATCAGCGCGTCGGCCTGCTCCTGCTTGAGCACGCCCTGGTCGACGAGGAGGTTGACCAGGTTGATCGTCGCGTTCGGCGAGGTCGGCTTGGCGCTGTTGACCTTGACCCGCTTCGAGTCGCCTTTCCTGTCCGAGGTCGACGCCTGATCGACCATGCTCTGGCCCAACGCCGGAGCGGCGCACGACAACGCCAACAGCGAAACTGCCAGCGACAATTGGCGCCGCCGTGCACTTGGATTGATCACAAACATTAGTCCCCAGTCCCCTTACGCTTGGTCGTCCTGTTCGAAATTCACGTCACCCTGGCCGGGTCTCCGTCACCCGGTGGATCAACGGCATCGGTGTGTCCCTGGGCGGCGGCTGGCGCAGCGTCAGATTGCCGAGCACGTCGTTGCGGATGACGGCATCGAGCTCGGCGTCGCCGGTCGAAGGCGTGAGCGTCACCCGCGTGATCCGCCCGGTCTGATCGATCCAGACCCGGATCTCCGTCCGCATCACCGCCCTCCGGGTCCTGCTGTTGGCCTGCAGCGCCGCCTGGATCTCGTTGCTGACCCAGGCCCCATACGAGCCTCCCGGGCCGCCGCCGCGGCCACCATACGGGCTGCCGCCCGGCTTGCCGCCGAGATTGAACAGATCGCCGGGCCCGACTGCCTTGGCGTCGAGCGACAGCGGCCCCGGCGGCTCGTCGGCCTTGGCGTCCTTGATCGGCTCGTCCTTCGGCTTCTCGGCCGGCGGCTCTTCCTTGTTGAACTCCGGCGTCGCCATCTCCGGCTGCTTGAGCAGCTTCTCCGGCGGTGGAGGTGGAGGCGTCGGGGGCGGTGGCGGTGGCATGATGGTCACGATCGTGATCTCGCGCACCTGGCGCGGCGGCGGCAGATCGTTGCCGGAAAAGAGCCACCACCATCCGACCGCGAGCAACAGCGCGACGACGACGAGCGCCGCGAGATAGCGCAGGCCCACGCGTCCGTTTCGCTGAGCTGCAGACGTATCGGCGACCGCGTCGCGCGTGACGACTTTCTCTCGGTGGCGCACGGGAGCATTCATGGCGCAACCTCGACCGCGGCGCCGCCGGGTCGCTGCTCGGCGACGTAGCGCAGGACGAACCTCACGAGCGTGTCGAAATCTCCCGTCTCCAGCGTCACCCGTGCATTCGGCGTGACGTCCATGATGAGATGGAAGGTTTCACTGTCGGCATGAAACTCGACATAGGCGGCGCGGTCGATCGACAGCAGCATGCGCGGCCGGCGCGACAGCGTCAGCACGAACGGGTCGCCGTCGACGGGCCCGCCGGCCGCCAGCCTGTCGCGCAACAGCTCCGCGAGCCGCGCCAGCAGCGCCTCGCCCCGGACCGGAAACGCAAGGACGACGCCCTCGCGGCCGTCATCGCTCGCGCGCTTCGAACGGTCGCCGTCCGCGCCCTCCACCAGATGCAGCCGCGTCAGGGTCCGCCGCAAAACGCTTCGCATCTGCAACAGCAGACCTTCGCGGCCGGTGCCCGTAGCGGGGGGAGCGTTGCGAAGCGAGTGGTCCATCGGTCGCCGTAGCCTCACTTGACGAGCGGCTTGGTGGCGAGACCGACCTGGGTCAGGCCGACGCGGCCGAGCAGGTCGAGCACGTCCATCACGCTCTGATATTGCGCCTGCGCGTCGCCGCGCAGCACCACGGGAAACTCGGGCGTCAGCGCCTTCTGCTGGATCAGCCGCTGCTCCAGCTCGGGCAAGGTCACCGGGATGGTGTCGAGGAAGATCTTGCCGTCATTGGCGACCGTGATGGCCTTGGTGGTCTGCGTCGCAAGGCTCGGCGCCGCCGAGGCCTTGGGCAGGTTGACCTTCTGGCCCTGCACCGTCGCCGTCGTCATGATGATGAAGATCACGAGCAGGACGTAGGCGAGGTCCAGCATCGGCGTGATGTTGATGTCGTCGTACGGCTTGGCGTCGGACTGGATCTGCATGGCCGCTACTCCGCGGCCATGCGCTGCTCGACCGGATCGGGCCGGTCGGCGGAGTAGAGCTCGGCCATCCGCGTGACGAGCTCATCGACGAAGACCTGGATGTCGCTGGTCAGGTTCTTGATCTTCGAGATCAGGTAGTTGTAGCCGAACAGCGCCGGGATCGCGACGCCGAGGCCGGTCACGGTCGCGACCAGCGCCGCCGCAATGCCCGGTGCGATCGCGTTGACGTTGACGTCGCCGCTCGCCGCGATCGCGGCGAAGGTGATCATGACGCCGACCACGGTGCCGAGCAGGCCCAGGAACGGTCCGCCGGAGATGGCGATGGTCAGGATCACCATCAGCCGGTTGAGGTTCTGCATCTCCTTGACCACGCCGGCATCGAGCGCGGCGCGGATCGAGGCGATCGAGGCGGCCGACAGGACCGCTGCGCTCGCGGTGCGCCGCCTGGCGAGGCGGCGGCGAATCTCCGCCGTGCCGATGTGATAGACGCGGTAGAGCGACGACGCCCGGATCTTCCGTGCATCGCCGGCGGCGAGCCGGCCGCCGAGCGTCGCCACCTCCTCGTCCTCGCATGTCTCGAGGAAGTCGAGATCGAGCTCGTGGAAGCTCTTCACGAAGCGGGCATTGGCCTTCGCCTGCCGGTTGAGATAGGAGGCGCGGTCCAGCATCACGACCCAGCTCAGCGCCGCCATCACCAGCAGCATGCCGATCACGACCCAGCCGTCGATGGTCACCGACTTCAGGATCACCGCGAAATAGCCCGACAGCCAGCTCGCCGTCTCCTCATCGACGCTGAACGAGATCAGCCTGGACGGATCGGTGCCCTGGTCGGCCGCGGCGAACCTGATGAAGCCGGGCGACCGCGCGACCTTGGCGATCTCGAGCTCGTCGATGTCGCCGACGAATCCCGCCATCGCGGCCGGTGCGGCCGCAGCCGCCGCGTCGGGCGATGCCTCCGGTACGGGCGCCGCCCCGCCGTCCGCGGCCGGCGCAGCAGCCGGTGTGTCGGCCTGCGGGCTCGCGGACGGCGCCGGCGTGGCCGGAGCGGGGCTGACGACTTGAGAGTCGGCTCCGACCAACGCAAGCGTGTTGAGCGCGGGGACGGTCGCGGCGAGCGACCCATAGACCGCGCCATCGAGATAGAGGGTGACCTGCCCCGCAGCCACGACCAGCGCGATATGGTGCCAGCCGCCGGCGGCGATCGGCGCCGCGGCGGCGGTGCGCTGGGCGGCCCCCGCATTGGTGACCTCGACGAACGGCGCGCCATTGTCCAGGCCGACCACGAAGCCGTTGGCGCCGTCGCGGCGGCTATAGAGTGCGGCGTTGGGCTGCAGCGCCGCCGGCTTGATCCACAGCGAATAGGTCCAGGCGCCGTCACTGGTCATGGCGAGCGACGAGGACGCCGGCAATGTCAGCGCATTGCGCCCGTCGAGCCGCAGGCCGAGCCCGATCAGCGATCCCTCGGCGGGCTGACCGACGCTCTGAGCGTTGTTGGCCCAGACCGACGAATCCAGCGACGGCGTGCCGCGTTCGCCGAAATGGTAGACCAGCATCGTGTCGGTGTCATATGTGCCCTTGGCATCCGCGGTCGCCGCCGCTTTCTTGTTGCCGTAGTAGAGCCACAGGTCGGTCTTGGCGCCGGCCTGCAGGTTCGGCACCGCCACCCACACCAGCCCCTCGCCGAGCAGCCCGTCGAACTTCTCGATGTGATGCTTCAGCGGCGTCTTGTCGTCGCCGGCGACGAAACGCAGATCGCTGCCGTCCTCCTTGGCCGCGCTGAAGCGGAAATTGCCGGGATGCAGCCGCACCAGCACCGGCGTCGTGCCGATCGCGTCGGTGATGTTGCCGCCGGTGGCGCTGGCGTCGATCGTGATCTTCTTGCGCATCTGCCAGTCGTCGTTCCACCAGGCCTTGGCCGGCTGTGGCGCGAACGTCAGCACCGCGACCAGCGCGAGCAGCAAAAACGTCTTTACGTTTGCTGCCGCGCGTGCACCCCGTCGAGACTGGCGCGCCATATGGTCACATTCCCGTTTCATCAGAATTCACCCCAGACTCGAACGTTGACGCGCGGGTCGCCCGCGCGCGTGAAGGCTTGATTGGTCATCGGCACCGCGAGATTGACGATTCCGTTCAGCGTGTTGAAAACCTTGAAGCGGGTGCCGACGCCGTAGCTCCAGAGGTCGAACTTGTCCTGCTGCTCCGGCAGCGCGCGCTGGATGCTGACATGGCCGGCATCGGCGAAGGTGTAGAACCGCCAGTCGTTGAAGGTGACGAAGCGCGGGGCGCCCTGCCCGGTCTCGTCCTTCACATGCTTCTGCAGCATCTCGCCGAGGTTGGGCGACCGCAGCTCGATATTGCCGATCACGCCGTCGTCGCCGAGCGTCTCGGACTCGAGATAGCCGCGCACGGTGTCGAGCCCGCCGGCGCTGAGCTGCTCGCTCGACACCAGCGGCCCGTCCGCGAACTGGGCCTGGACCTTGCCGTAGAGCTGGTAGCCCTTCGGGAGCTCGTGGGTGTGCGAGACGTCGAGGTTGACGTGCGTGAAGCTCGGCGAAGCGTCGAACCGCTTGTTGTCGAAAGCGAACACGTCGTCGCTCAGGGGACGGATGTTGTAGGTCAGGGACGCGTCGAACTGGGTCGTGAACTTCTCGTTCTGGAAGTTCGCCGTGTAGGTCCCGACGATGGGATAGTAGGTGACCGGCGAGCCGAACGAATCGGCGCCCAGCGACACCGTCTGGTCGAAATGCTTGAAGTCGACGCCGACCGAGAGCGTCTGGAAGAAGTTCTCGCGGCTCGGCAGCGTGATCACCGCGCGGCTGCCGATGATCGTGCCGGGTCCGACGATGTTGGTGCCGCCGACGGTTGCGACGTCGCTGTCGGACTTGACGCCGTAGAACAGGAAGCTCAGCCAGTCGATGTCGGGGTGATGCGCCAGGTAGGAAGCCGAGAACACCTCGGCGTCTTTGCGCCGTTGCGGCGCGACCTGGTAGGTGAAGCTGAAGGAATCGCCGAGCTGCCATAGATTGTCGTAGTGCCCGGTCGCGCTGACCCGCGCCGACGTGGTGTTGGGCGACTGGCGGTTGTTCACCTCGAGGCTGCCATGCAGCGGCGGCTTGTCCTCGACATTGAGGTCGACGTCCACCGTGCCCGGCGTGTCGCCGGCGCGCAGCGCCGGCGTCACCCGCCGGTCGGGCCATTGGTTCAGCGCGACGATGTCCTTGGTGACGTCGTTGAAGTTGGGCACCCTGCCCTCGTGGAGCGAGGCCGCCTTGTCCTTGATCTTGTCGAGGTCGAAGTAACGCGAGTTCTTCACCCGCAGCTTGCCGACCTTCAGCTCGGTCACCTTCAGGACGACGACCTTGCCCTGCACGTTCTGTTGCGGCACCGCGACGCTGACCGTCTGGTAGCCCTTGTCGTGATAGGCCTTCTCGAGCGCGGCCCGCGCCTTCTCGACGTCCTCGGCCGACTTGTTCGGACCGAGGAACGGGTAGATCGCCTCCTCGAGATCGATCTGGGGCAGCGTCTCGACGCCCTGCACGGCGAAATCGTCGATGTCGAAATGCTGCACCGGTCCTGCGGGCTTCTGCGCCGACGCCGCGCCGGGCTTCTGCGACGCCGCAGCCGGCGCGCCGGCAGCGGCCGGCTTGCCGGGGGTCTGCTCCGCCCAGGCCGGCGTCGCCATATCAAGAGCGCCAATACCGAGAGCGCCGGCCAGCGCCAGCATCGCCGCCGGACCACGCAGTCCGTCGAGCGCAAGCCCAAGCCCAAGCCCAAGCCCACGACTCCTGTCACCACATCCAAATCGCACGAACGCTCGCTCGCCTGCTCGCACGTCCACGAGCGGCGCGGCGGGATGCCGCGCGCTCGGTGTGCCTCGACTAGAAGACGACCGGGCGCAGGCGAGACTGAATCAAAAAATTAACGAATCATCGGAACGAAGCTTCGCGTCCGATTCGGACCCCGAATTCGCGGAGCGACGGCCACCCCCCGGCAGCCCGACTGATTCCGATTGACGGGCTTCATGCACGCATCATTGTCTAACTCAACAGCACGATGCCCCCGGGCAGGGAACGTGCCGTGGCGCCGAAAAGATTCTGGGCCTGCCCGATGAAGTCATCGAGATGGTCGAGATGGAAGGTGCCGGAGATCATGTGACCGGCGAGACCGGCGTTCATCAGCACGATCTTGCCCGGCCGATAGCGGTTGATCTCCTCGACCAGGCGGCTGACCGGCCAGTCGCGGACGATCAGCAGACCGTTCTGCCAGGCCTTCGCCTGGTCCGCATCGACCGCCAGCCGCGGCCCAAGGCCGGCGGCCGCCGAGTAGGAAACCTGCCGTCCGGCGGGGATCGAAAGCCTCTGCCCCTTCCAGACCACGTCGACCGTCCCGTCGAGACAGGAGACCGAAACCACCTCATCGAGACACTTGACGTTGAAGGTCGCAAGATAGGCCGAAATACTTCCGCCGGCGGCGTCGATGACGAGCGGCGCCATCTCGCGGCGCTTCGCGGTCACCGCAGCCTCGCCGGCAATCAGCTCGATGCGCGGCTCGGTCGGCGACGATCGAATGGCGATGCTGGTCTGGGTATTGAGCGTCAGCGCGACGTCGCCCGTGAGCGTCACATGGCGCTGCTCGCCCTTGGCGGTCCGATAGTCGGCGGACAATTCGTTGAGGGAAGGCCAGAGGCCGAAGGGCGGCCGCATCGCGAGATATAAGCAGCTCACGGAAGCCGCCATCGCGCCGCCGATCAGCCGGCGGCGGGTCAGCGGAACGCGCAGCAGACCTCGGTCGTCGGCGAACTCGCGGGGCAGCCTGCTTTCGGCTCCGAGCTGGCGCGTCGCATCGCCGACATTGCGCCACAGCCTCACGGCGTCCCGGAACGCGTCCTCGTGCTCCGGGCTCCGGCTCCGCCACAGCTCGAACGCCGCCGCATCGTCGGCGGTTGCGGTCCCCGAATTGAGGCGAATCACCCACGCGATCGCTTGCCGTAGCAGCGGGTCGAGCTCGGGAGGAATGTCGTCAGCCGCAGTCAAGGCCTGATTGCTCTTTGTTTCCCCGCTCCGAGGCGGCCGCCCTAGCGCCTGGTATCCTAACCCCGAAGCCCGCAAGGGTTGCTCGCAGGAGAGTGCAGCGGACTTCGGGCCGCGGACAGGGGTGCGTCGAATCGAGGCCCTGGGCCCGACCTCGTTACAGAATAGACGATTCATCGCTCGCCCGACTGAATCGAAATCGAGCCTCTTCGGCCTTATGGCTACCAAATCGGCGGCCGGAGAATGATCCTATTTTCGTACCCGCAATTCCAGTTTCCGAAACCAGGCCGGTGCCACCGTGGCGCGGCATGGCCGAGCCGATCAGATCCAAATCGCTGCCTGGTTGCAGGGGGGTCCAATGATGAAATCTAATCTGTCGCCGCCGATTTGGGACGAGGTCCGAACCGGCGAATGACCTTACGTCCCAGACGGCGGGCGAGGTGCTCCATCACATGCTGCAGGTCGAACTCGACGGTGCGGACATCGATGCCGAAACGTGCCGCAATGTCGCTGTGGACCAGCTGCTCGATATGAGCGGCCACGAACACGTTGCGGCGGCGTGCCGGCAATTCCCCGAGCGCCTTCTCCAGCTCTTCGAGCTCGATGCGCGCCTCGGCGACGACGGACGGGCCGGGCCGATCATCGGGAACTTCCATGATCGCGGCGATTTCCGCCGCACTCAGCAGCCGGCGGTCGCTCCTGCGCCGGTCCTTGGCGACATTGATCGCCGTGCGAAAAAGATAGTCCACGGGACTGCGGACGGTCACCGTCTCCGACACCCGGTCGGCCCGCAGGAAGGTTTCGTGCAGCGCCTCGCGCGCCAAGTCGGAGGAGCCGAGGCAACGGGTCAGGCGCCTGACCAGCCCCTCATAGTCGGCCGACAGCGCTTCACGCAACGACTTGGCATTCTGCTCTGACACTTACGCCCCATCCACCGCCCTTTTCGGCTTTTACAAGGCCGCGGTATGGCAGAATAGGTATCGAGGGAGGATGACACCCGCGTGACGCGCGAAACCGCTCATGTACCTGTGGATGGCTCACGGCAGATCGAACGCCACCGGCACGTGAATGTTGAGCGGCTCCGGCAGCTCGGCCGGAATCCGGGGCATCGGCGCCGCCTTGCGGATGGTCTCGACGGCCGCGAGATCGAGCGCACCGTAGCCCGAGCTCGACGCGATCCGCACATCGGTGACGGTGCCGTCGCGCAGCATCGAGAACACCAGGCGCACCGTGCCCCGCTCGCGCTCTCTGCGCGCATCTTCCGGATAGTGCCGATAGCGCGCGATATGCGACAGCAGCGCCTGCTGAAACCGCGCCGCCTCATGCTCGATCGACAGCCGCGGCACGCCGGAGGACGACGCCGATGCCGCAGCCGGACGCGGCAGCAGTGCCGGCGCCGGCGGCACGAGCTCGCTGGACTGGTTCGGAATCGAATGATCGGGATCGTCGACCAGCGGCTGCATCTGCTGCCGCGACGAGGTCTGCACCGGCTGCGGACTGTCCTGCGGCAGCGCGCTCGGCTCCTGCGGGCCGATCAGGCGCACGTCCACGACATTGTCGGCGAAGCGCGAGCTGGTGCCCAGCGGCATACGATGCAACCAGAACACACCCGCCGCGAGCAACAGCGGCACCAGGAGCGCAACCAATGCAAGCGATCGCACGCCGACCAGCGGCCGGGCGACCTCATGCCAATCCGGTGGCGGCACTTCACGGTCCATGACGGGGTTGGGGACAGCTCGGTCCGACATCGACGGTTCAACCAGTTCTCAGAGGGCGTGGACCGAGATCATGAAGCGGATCGGCCGCGGGGTGTTGGGCGGCGCCTGCTGGCTCAGCGTCAGGCCTCGCAGCGCATCGACGATCGTGGCGTCGCGATCGTGATCGCCGGTCGAGCCGTCGAGCTCCGCCCGCTCGACGGTGCGCGAAGGCGTCACCCACAGCCGGACCGCGACCCGGTAGTCGGCCCGGCCGCTCCGATTCCTCTTCAGCACCTTCTGGATGTCGGACTGCACGGCACCGACATATTCGCCGAGCCGGCTGCGATCGACGGCCTCGGCGGCGGCCGTGACGCGCAGCGTGTCGAGCGTGAGATCGGCGGGCCCCAGCGGATGCGCGGGCGGCTCGTCGGGACTGGATGCCGCCGCCGACGACAGCGTAACGGCGCTGGGCCGGCTGTAGCGGATCTGCAGATCGGTATCGGCAAGCAGCGTCCGCAACGCCGCCTCCGGCGTGAGCTGCCCCTCGACCGGCGTCGACTTGAAGCCGGCCGCGGCCGCGGTCTCATACATCACCTGCACGCCGCTCTGCTCGCTATAGGCCTGCAATGCCTCGATCAGGTCCTGTCTTGGAATGTGAAAAATCAGCGGTCCCGCCGCAGGCGCCCTTTCCTCCCCATAGGCGACGGCGATTCCTATCGAGATCACGAGAAATATCACGATCCGGCCCATGGTCAGGATCGGCTGGCGCGGTCTCGCCTCCCCGACATCTCGGCCCACCGCCATCAATACAAGTGCCCCAGCCGTCACGGCATTGTCATAACCCCAACCAACCTTAGAGACGCAGTGTTACACTCGCGTGTCAGCTCGGGCGGTCTCCTCTTGGTCTGCGCGGTGGGGTCAGGCAAATCGAATGGTGATTTCCTCGAGCGGAATGCCGGCTGCTTTGGCGGTCCAGCGTTCGCCCGGCTTGACCGGCATCGCAAGCGTCAACGTCCCCGTCGAGATGACCTCACCCGCGGACAATGACGGATTGTGCGGATCATCTGCCAGCAATTCGACCAGATGGCGCAACGCCTTCAGAGGACTGTCGAGCACGAGCGCGCCGCCGCCGCGCTGCACCAGGGCGCCGTCGCAATGGAGTTCAACCTCGAATGTGGAGAGTTCACGCTGCCACTCCGTCCGGCGTGGCGCGATCGCATGACGCGTTCCAATCAGGAGCGCGCCATGCACCCCGTTCGCGGCGACCGTGTCTGCCGCCGAGAATTTCCAGCCGGGAAAGATCGACTGCACGATCTCATAGCCGAGAGCGACCCACGCCACGCAATCGATCAGCGCATCATCGCTCATGGTGGCGGCCGGTGCCGCCCCCAGGCCGAACATGATCTCAGGTTCGATCCGCGGCTCGGAGAAATCATCCAAGGCCATGACCTGCCGGTCTGCGAGCGCGTGCGTCGTGCGGCTGGTGGCATATCCCCACACCGGCGATTTCACGCCATATATCTCCCACATCTGGCGGTTCGTAAAACCGATTTTCCGGCCGGTCATTCTCTCACCGCGGGATTCGAAGGCGGCGCGAAGCAGCGGCGTGACCCGATAGGCTTGCGCCAGGGTCAGCCCGGCAGGCCGGGAAGAAAAGGTCGGAATTTGAGAATGGTTGGCCAGGGCGGCGATGACCTCCTTGGCAACCGCTTCGATCTCCGCTTGCACAGTCATACGAAATTCTCCACCCAGGCATCGACAGCATCTACCAGTCCGACGAACGATCTGTACGCGTCCGAACCGCCGATTGTCACGCGAGAAGCCTGCTGATGGCGGATGGCTAAGCGAATGCCAGTCCGGCAGCGATCAGCGCCATCAATCCGAGGGCGACATTGAGCGCGCGTTCGCCGTTGGGCGAGAGCGCCAATCCTCGCAGCAAGCCCCCGATGGTGAGCCAGACGATGTCCACCACGACCATCACCGCCACCAGCAAGAGCCATTTGGCGAATGA
>NZ_JAFAVV010000467.1 GCF_019242285.1 Bradyrhizobium sp. | reverse complement strand
GCACCTCATCGGGTCTATCGGCCAGCCGGGGCAGTCGGCCTATCGCAAGCTGCGGCAAGAAAATGATCATTGCTTGTGCCGCCTCCGCCCAATATCTGAATCGCCCAATCAACGACGGTCTGTGCCATCCTCGGCGGAACCAACTTGATCATGGCGATCTCACGTCGGGCCGACTTGAGCCCAACGATATCCGTTATGTGCGCAGCTTTGAGGGCAACGATCGTGTAGAAGCACCTTACATTCGCAAGCGCTCGCGAATGCGGCAGGCGCTCTAAGTTGCGTTCGGCTTTAGAAGGTACTTCTGTCCGGTCGCACGTTTCAGGTACGACGTAATCAAAGCTGGCGAGAGCAGGTCACTCAGTGAAATCTCTGCTGCGTAGTCACTTGCGAAGGTCGTGGTAAGTTCTGAGCGGACTCGATCTCGCAAGCGCTGCGTCGCCTCGGCGCCGATCCTCTCGCAGAACCAGGTCATCAACCACCCGCCAACACTCCAAGCCGTACCAACGGATCGATCGATCCGGGTTGGCTCGGGGTCCAGGATGCCGTAGATATACACCTGCCTATGCGTCGGAGATCCATATCGACTGTAGCTTGTCAGCTTTCTCGATTGCACGCGCTCCATGCCGGCGAGAATGCGCGAAGCCATCGTCCCGCCACCGATCGCGTCGAAAGCAATAGTAGCTCCAGTGTCTTCGAGGGCCGCCATCAACTCTTCATCGAACCCGCTGGAAGCACTGTTAACAACATGCGTTGCTCCCAAGCCACGAAGACTCTGCGCCTGCTCCTCGCTGCGAACGATATTGACGAGATCGATCCCGTCTTTCAGGCACAGCCGATTTAGCATCTGGCCGACATTCGAAGCGGCGGCGGTGTGGACGAGCGCGCGGTGCCCTTCTAGTTTCATCGACTCGACCATTCCTAGAACAGTCAACGGATTGATGAAGGCGGAGGCCGCTTGCTTGGGGTTGAGCCCGTCGGGGAGAATCATGCATTCCGACGCTGCGATCACACGATATTGCGCGTAAGTGCCGAACGAACTGCGAAACGCGACCGCACGCCCAACCAAGCCTTCATGATCGCTGCCGGCCTTGACAACGAAGCCCGCGCCCTCATTCCCGACAGGAAGCGCCTGACCGATGCGCCCGGCAACGGCTGGCAACCGCATTCGGGGAATTGAGGCCATCACCGTCGGTCCGGACGCCGTTTTCTCGACTCGAACCGTCGAAAGGTCGGCGGGTCCGAACATGATAATCATGTCCGACGGATTGATGGGCGCGGCGTCAATCTGGACTACAAGTTCGTTCGCCGCGGGTTCAGGCACGTCAAATTCCTCAAGCCATAGCTCAAGATCGCCGCGCGCACTGACTTTGGAACGCAGCTCCAGGCTGCGCCGGTCACTTGATACAGGCATCGTTCTTCTTTCCATCTTTCGATCTTGTCAGGGGCCAACTGCCCCCGACCACGTTCACTCCGGGATTCCGCACGTAGTGCCGCGACTGCGATCACAGTTAAGTCAAGAGCACGGTAAGCAACAGAACAGCCGTCGCAGAGATGTTTTGTGCACGGCACAGAGATCAGAATCCGACGGCGTGACTCCCGTCAAAGCGAGAAATTCACGCGCCTCGTCGGGTGAGGCCGGCTCCAATCCCAACCCGTCCAATATCTTCCGTACGATGCAGACTTGCTCAGCATTGGAGGTCGCCAACTGGGTAGCCCCCACAGGGATCTCCCAGGTCATCCTGAGTGGCCCATCGCTGCAACTGGAGCAGTGTCCGCGGGGAGCGACGTGGAAAATAGACTGAGAGCGACAAACAGTCTTCGGCTCAGTAGAGTAACAGCTGGCACCATAAGTCCTCCTTCAGCCTGCATAAGTAAGATGCTCAGGCAACTCTTTGTCGCTCGCCATCGCCGTCAGGCGAAGGGACCGCAAGGCTCAACCTCGGTTGCGCCCGGTATACTCACCAGTGCTATTTGAGGATCGTAGCAACGCACTTGTGGAGCGATAATAGGCGTGCTTTGCAGGACCACCCTGCAGGAGAGACCGGAAATGGACGGTAGCGAGATGGACGAGCTAGCCGCCTTCCTGGCGGTTATCGAAACGCAAAACTTCACGGCAGCCGGCCGACTGATCGAGCGCGACGCTTCCGTCGTGTCTCGACGCGTAAGCGCCCTGGAGGCCCGCCTAGGTACCAGGCTCGTCGAACGCTCAACGAGGCGGGTTACACCCACAGAAGCTGGCTTGCGCTTCGGCGATCGGGTTCGTCTCGCTCTATCCGGAATTCAAGAGGCAGAGGCGGAGATCACCGAGACGAGCGGCTTTGCAACCGGAACATTGAAAATCGCTGTGCCCGCGGCGTTTGGCAGACTTTGGATCGCACCGATCATACCCTTGTTTCTGAGGGAGCACCCGGGAGTTTCGGTCGTCCTTGAGCACGCTGACCGCTACGTCGATCTGGGGGCGGAAGGTTTCGACGTTGCCGTGCGCCTCGGAGCACTGGACGATAGCCGGTTGATCGCGCGTAAGCTGGCCCACCACCGGCGACTAATATGTGCCTCGCCGAACTATCTGGCGGCAAGAGGCGTCCCGCGAACTCCTGGCGATCTCAAGTCTCATTCATGCCTGCGCTTTTCGCGTCTGGCCAGCCACCCTGAATGGCGCTTCAAGAGGGGCGACCAAATCACATCCGTGGAGGTTTCTGGTCCGCTGACGGCCGACGACGCCCAGTCACTTGTCGAGGCAGCCATCAGGGGCGCGGGAATTGTGATGTGCTCAGATTGGCTAACATCGAAGGAGCGGACCGACGGTAGGCTCAGGGTTGTGCTGCAAGACTGGACCATAGAAGGTGAAGGCGCCATTTACGTCGTGAGGCCGCCTGGTCGCTTCACGCCGAGCAAAACACGAGCCTTCGTGGACTGGATTTCGGCTGAATTTTTGCACCCTGCTTGGGTCTAGTACGCTTACTGAGCGTATTTGGCCATGGACGTCGCACACGATTGGCCACCAGCCGTTCTCACTCTGCGCGCCAATCGAGGAGCACCTTTCCACCATTTTGCGCATGCACAATCGCCTCCCGGAACCGGTTGATTGGATAAGTTGCGACAACCGGCGCCTGTAGTTTCCCGTTCGCGAGTAGCCGAGCGCTCTCGCCGAGAGCGTCGCGGTAGGCGGACGTATTGTTGAAGTCGGGATGGCCGAGCCAAAATCCCCTGACCGTCAAGCCACGGAAGATAATGTTCAAGGGATTGATCGATGAAGGCTTGGCACTCAATGCGGCGTATACGACCATGGTGGCATCGACTGCCAGCGTCATCGCAAGCGAAAA
>NZ_JAFAVV010000442.1 GCF_019242285.1 Bradyrhizobium sp. | reverse complement strand
GTGCACGACGTCGAGCGCCCGCGCCGATTTCGGTCCAAAACAGGGAGATCCGCATCAGTCGTGCCAGGGGGTAGGAGCGGGCAGCTCCAGTCTCAAAAGACTTCAGCCGGCGTCGTGGATAAGGTGGCAGGCGCTTGCGGGATGACGAGCTTGGGCGCGCGCGTGCCGCTATTGACCCCGGGGGACGCCCGGCTTACCACCACGCCGCCGGAGCGCGTAGCTCAGCCGGTAGAGCAACTGACTTTTAATCAGTAGGTCCCGGGTTCGAGCCCCGGCGCGCTCACCAAGCAAATCAGTGACTTACACTTTACACTGGCGAAAACCGGGGGAAACCGGCTAGCGTCGTGGCTATCCCAAGCGCCCCTCATGCCCCAAGGGCGTCGAGTCGAGCCCCAATCGCGCGGCGCGTCCAATGTGGCTCGCGGGTACAATGGTGTCGGCACCCTCGTCAACGGCGCTCCAGGGCGCCCTGCGCCGCCTTTCGCCCCCGCCGCCCAATGTCGCCCGAAACCGCTAGGAGACAGGAGGGGACATTTTCGCGGCGGCCGTCGGAAGACGGCCTATTTAGCCGCCCGCAGCGGCCGCGTAGTTGGCGGCCGCGATCCACCAGAAATCCCGAGGTGGCCTAGGCCTTGATGTCTGCCTTTCGGCGTAAACTCAGGCGCAACTTGGGCCGGAGGCTGGCTTACGCCTATGACCCATCTCGGACATCAGCGCGCTTTCCCGCTGTATTGCAGGGCGCAAAGCCCCTCCAAGATATGCTATGCTGAGCCAGCGATCCTCGGATCCTGCCGGAGGGCGGATGCAGCCGATTGCGGAATGGCTCGAAAAACTCGGCTTGGCGGACTACGCCCCGCTTTTCGAGGAGAACGGAATCGACCTCAGTGTTTTCCCCGATCTGACTGAGCAAGATCTGGAGAAGCTCGGCGTCCTACTCGGCCATCGTCGTAAGCTTTTGGGTGCAATCGCCAAAGTCGAAGACAGCGACAAGAACGCGCCCGGACTCTCCGTTGCGTCTGCGGCCCCTGCCGCGTCGCCGCCCCTCAACACCGCGGAGCGCCGGCAGGTGACAGTGATGTTCTCCGACTTGGTCGGCTCAACGGCGCTGTCCGCACGCATGGACCCGGAGGATATGCGCGAAGTCATTTCCGCCTATCAGAAATGCGTCGTCGAGACCGTGCGCCGCTTCGACGGGTTCGTTGCGAAATACATGGGGGATGGCGTGCTTGTCTATTTTGGCTATCCGCAGGCGCATGAAGATGATGCGGAGCGGGCAGTGCTGGCCGGGCTGGAGCTGATCGCTGCGATTGCCGCCGCGAAGACACACGCTCCGTTGCAAACTCGGGTCGGGGTCGCGACCGGCCTAGTCGTGGTCGGCGACCTGATCGGATCAGGCGAAGCGCAGGAGCGTGGCATCGTCGGCGAGACACCGAACCTCGCGGCGCGCCTGCAAGGCATTGCAGAGCCTAACACCGTGGTGATTGCGGAAGGCACGCGAAGGCTTCTCGGCAATCTCTTCCAGCTGCAGGACCTCGGTCCCAAGGACTTTAAAGGCATCGCCGAGCCGATGAGGGTCTGGGCGGCGGTTCGCGCGAGCTCCGTTGAAAGCCGTTTCGAGGCGCTGCACGCGACCGGCCTGACCGCCCTAGTCGGTCGGGAAGAGGAAACCGAGCTGCTACTTCGGCGCTGGTCTAGAGCAAAAACCGGCCAGGGCCAAGTGGTGCTGCTCTGCGGCGAGGCCGGCATCGGCAAATCACGGCTCACGGCCGGGCTTCTCGAACGCCTCGCCAACGAGCCGCACACGCGCTTGCGCTATTTCTGTTCCCCGCAGCACACCGACAGCGCGTTTTATCCGATCATTGGTCAGATGGAACGTGCGGCCAAACTGGCGCACAACGATTCCGTGCAGGTAAAACTCGACAAGCTCGATGCAATCCTGGCGCGGAGTTGGACATCCGCTTATGACGCGGCACTTCTTGCGGAGATGCTGTCACTGCCAAACGATGGACGCTATCCCGCGGCCGACCTGGCCCCAGCGCAGCGTCGGCAGAAGACACTGGAAGCGCTCGTTTCCCAGACAGAGGCGCTGGCACGCGACAATCCCGTGCTGATGATCCTCGAGGATGCTCATTGGATCGACCCGACGAGCCTGGAGGTGTTTGGTCGGGTGGTGGACCGGGTACGAACATGTCGCGTGTTGCTTCTCCTAACGTTCCGGCCAGAGTTCGAGGCGCCGTGGA
>NZ_JAFAVV010000300.1 GCF_019242285.1 Bradyrhizobium sp. | reverse complement strand
ACAATTTTTGCGGCCTCCTCGGGGAGCCGCAAGGGGGCTGAAATGATCTCGACCTGGAGCGAATGGAAACGCTATCCCCGTGCGGGGCGTGGCGAGAACCTCGAAGCGCCGATTTCGCCCGGCATCTACGAGGTGCGTATCGCCGGGTCTGGCGCGTTGTATTCGTTCGGCGCGGTCGACAATGTCGCGCATGCCCTGGCACTCCTGCCGGTCGGTTCCCGGACCTGGTTCGGCCGCCGCGATCCCAAGCGGATGCCCGATCTCGAATACCGCACCTGCGCCACCTCGACCAAGGCCGACGCCAAGGCCGCGGCCGAGCACATGATCGGCCGGCGCGAAACCTACATGAGCGGCGCGGCGTAAGGGCCGTCATTCCGGGGCGCGTCGCAGACGCGAAGTCGGAATCTCGAGATGACAATCTCGATTCCTTGCGGTGCATGGCGGCGGGTTTGGACCTATATTTGGCGGCAACCGTCACAAGAAACCGGAGCAACGCCATGACCCCCACCGCAGCCACTGCACGCGCCCCGCAAGCCGCCGGCACCTCGTTCGGCGATCGTCTGAAAGATGCATCGCTGCTCCGCGACCGCTGCTACATCGACGGCGCCTGGGTCGGCACGCCGTCGCGCCCGGTCACCAACCCCGTCAACGGCCTCGAGCTGGCAAAAGTGCCGATCATGAGCACGGCGGAGACGACGCAGGCGGTGGAAGCCGCCGAGCGGGCGTTTCCGGCCTGGGCCAGGCTGACCGCCAAGCAGCGCTCCAACATCCTGCGCAAATGGTTCGAGCTGATCGCGGCCAACCGCGAGGATCTGGCGTTGATCCTGACCTCCGAGCAGGGCAAGCCGCTGTCGGAGGCGCTGGGCGAGGTTGACATCAGCGGCGCCTATGTCGAGTTTTTCGCCGAGGAGGCGCGCCGCGTCTATGGCGAGACCATTCCGTCGCAGCGGCCTGACGCGCGGCTGCTCGCGATCCGACAGCCGATCGGTGTCTGCGGCGCGATCACGCCGTGGAATTTCCCGAGCTCGATGATCACGCGCAAGGTTTCGCCGGCGCTGGCCGCCGGCTGCACCGTGGTGCTGAAGCCGGCCAACGAGACGCCGCTCTCCGCGCTGGCGCTGGCGGCCCTGGCCGAGAAGGCCGGTGTGCCGAAAGGTGTCTTCAACGTGCTGACCGGCAACTCGTCGGCGATCGGCAAGGTGCTGTGCGAGCATCCCGCCGTGCGCTTCGTCGGCTTCACCGGCTCGACCGAGGTCGGCAAGATCCTCTATAGCCAGGCCTCCGTCGGGGTGAAGAAGCTCGGGCTCGAGCTCGGCGGCAACGCGCCCTTCGTGGTGTTCGACGACGCCGACATCGATGCCGCGGTCGACGGCGCGATCGTCTCGAAATACCGCAACATGGGTCAGACCTGCGTCTGCGCCAACCGCCTCTATGCCCAGGATGGGGTCTACGACGAGTTCGTGAAGAAGCTGTCGGCGAAGGTCGCGGCGATGAAGATCGGCGACGGCACCGAGCAGGGCGTGGTGCAGGGGCCGCTGATCAACATGGATGCCGTGCTCAAGGTCGAGAAGCACATCGAGAATGCCGTCCACGGCGGCGCCAAGATCATCACTGGCGGCAAGCGACATGCGCTCGGCGGCACCTTCTTCGAGCCGACCGTGCTGTCCGATGTGAAGCCCGACGCGCTGGTGGCGCATGAGGAGACGTTCGGACCGCTGGCGCCAGTGTTCCGCTTCAAGGACGAGGCCGACGTGATCGCGATGTGCAATGCCTCGCCGTTCGGGCTCGCCTCCTATTTCTATTCCCGCGATCTCGGCCGGGTCTGGCGCGTCGCGGAGGCGCTGGAATCGGGCATGGTCGGGGTCAACACCGGCCTGATCACCACCGAGGTGGCGCCGTTCGGCGGCGTCAAGGAAAGCGGCCTCGGCCGCGAAGGCTCGCGCCACGGCATGGAGGAATATGTCGAGATCAAATACGTGATGATGGCGGGGGTGTGAGGCGTTATTGCAAACTTTCCATGAACGCCCGCAGCCGTGGCGCCCATTTCGCGGCGTCGCGGCCGGAGGCCGAGTGACCGTAGTCGCTGTCGAGCAGGAAATAATCGGCATCGACGCCGGCGGCCTTCAGCCCCGCCATCACGCGTGGCGCGAGTTCCGGCGGAAACAGCTTGTCCGTCCGCGACAGCACATAGAGCACCTTCGCCTTGATCCTGGCCAACTGCGCGGTGACGTCGAAGCTGCGCAGCGCCTTGGCGAGGATCAGCAGCGAGTTGGCGTCAAAACCCTCGGCCCAGAGCGTGGCCTCCCTGCGGATCGCAGCCTCGATCTCGGCAGGATCCGACAGCGTGTCGCGCAGCCGCGCCTCGATGCCGTAGGTCTTCAGCGTGCCGATGCGCTGCTCGATCATGGTCTCCAGCATGCCGCCGGACTCGTAGTAGTCGCCGCCGTTCCAGTTGGGATTTTTGGAGAAGCTCTCCAGCAGACGCGCAACATTGCCGTCGGAGCGTTCCGGCGTCAGCGCCGGCGAGGTCACCACCGCGACGATGCCCTTCATCGCGTCGGGATGGTCGACCGCCCATTGGAAGGCCTGGAAGCCGCCATAGGAAGGGCCGACGATTGCGACCAGCCTCTCGATGCCGAGATGGTCGAGCAGCGCGCGCTGGGTGGCGACGATATCGCTCACGGTGATGTCGGGAAAGCGCGGCCCATACCGCCGGCCGGTCGCCGGATCGAGATTTGCCGCGTTGGTCGAGCCGTAGGAGGAGCCCAGCATGTTCGGGCAGATCGCGAAGTAGCGGTTGGTGTCGATGGCCTGGCCCGGACCGACCAGGCCGTTCCAGCTCCCTTCGCCGGTCGAGCCGCCAGGCGCGATCATCTCCGGACCGCTGGTGTAGCCGTGGGTGATCAGCACGGCATTGTCGCGCGCGGGCGCGAGCGTGCCGAGCGTCCGGTAGGAGAGCGCGACCTCCGGCATCATGACTCCGCTCCGCAGGCGGAAATTTTTGGTGGTGAAAGTCTTCGCGTCAGCCGTCGGTGCCGTCATCCGTGTGCTCCCTCGGTCCACGAGCGTATCATCACAGCCTGCCGGCTGTTTTCCTTGTGCCGGTCAGACCTTCAACTCCCGCCCGGTGATCCGCCGATACGCTTCGAGATAGCGCTGGCTGGTCGCTTCCACGACAGCGGCCGGCAGCGGCGGGGCCGGGGCTTCGCCGTTCCAGCGGCCGGCGCGGCGTTCGGCGTCGAGATGGTCGCGCAGCGGCTGCTTGTCGAAGCTCGCCTGCGGCCGGCCGGGCTGATAGGCGTCGACGCCCCAGAAGCGCGAGCTGTCTGGCGTCATCACTTCGTCGACCAGGAGGATGTGCCCGTCCAGGTCGCGCCCGAACTCGAACTTGGTGTCGGCGATGATGATGCCCTGGTCGCGGGCGAGCTTTTCGCCGAGCGTATAGATCGCGCGCGTCATGCTCTCGAGCGCATAGGTGACCTTCTCGCCGACGATCTCGCGCATCCGCGCGATCGTGATGTTCTCGTCATGGCCCGTCTCGGCCTTGGTCGCCGGGCTGAAGACCGCCGGCGCGAATCGCGCGCTCTCGACCAGGCCGGGCGGCAGCTTCTCGCCTGCCAGCGTGCCTTGTTCCGCATATTCCTTCCACGCCGACCCGGCGAGATAGCCGCGGATCACGCATTCGATCGGAAACACCGTGGTACGCCGGCACAGCATGGCGCGGCCGGCGAGCTCGGCGCGATGCCGCTCCAGCGATGGCAGCTCGCCGATGATCTCGTCGATCTCGGCCGACAGCATGTGATGCTGCACGATGCCTTCGAGCTCGTTGAACCAGAAGGCCGAAATCTGCGTCAGCACCGCGCCTTTCATCGGGATGGTTTCGGCCATCACGACGTCGAACGCCGAGACGCGGTCGGTGGCAACCAGCAGCACGCGGTCGTCGCCGACTGCATAGATGTCACGCACCTTGCCGCGCCCGAGCTTTGGCAGGGGCAGGTCGCTGGCGAGCATGGTCGTCATGGTCAGGGCTTTCAAAGGGAACGCCGCCGCGCGAGAGGCGCGACGGCCGTAGGGGAGGAGGGTGGGGATAGCTCAGTCGGGCAGGGGAATGAACTCGTGCTCCTGCGGGACGGGTGCAAAGCGGCCGGTTTTCCAGTCCTGTTTCGCCTGCTCGATCCGCTCCTTGCTGGAGGAGACGAAATTCCACCAGATGTGGCGCGGGCCTTCCAGGGCATCGCCGCCGAGGAACATCATCCGGGTCGGCTGCAGGGTCTTCGCCGTGATGGCATCGCCCGGCCGGAATACCAGCAGCCGCGGGCCCTCGTAACGCTCTCCCGCGATCTCGATCTCGCCGTCGATCAGGTAGATCGCGCGCTCCTCATGATCCGGGTCGAGCGGTACGCTGACGTCGGCCTGCGCTGTCACCTCGGTATAGAACCAGGGCGACACCATCGCGACCGGCGAGGCGATGCCGAAGGATTTGCCGGCGATGATTCGCACCGAAAAGCCGCTCTCCTGGACCATCGGCAGGTCGCCGGCGGCATAATGCTGAAACGACGGCGCGATCTCCTCCGAATCCTTCGGCAATGCGATCCAGCTCTGCAGGCCGAGCATCTTCTGCCCGCTGGAGCGCTGCACATCCGGCGTGCGCTCGGAATGAGCGATGCCGCGGCCGGCGGTCATCAGGTTCATCGCGCCGGGCGTGATCTCCTGGATGTTGCCCTCGCTGTCCCGATGCATGATGCTGCCATCGAACAGGTATGTGACGGTGGCAAGACCGATATGCGGATGCGGCCGCACGTCCATGCCCTTGCCGGCGACGAACTGCACCGGGCCGAAATGATCGAAGAAGATGAACGGCCCGACCATCTGCCGCTTGCCATGGGGCAGCGCGCGGCGCACGGCAAAGCCGGCGCCCAGGTCGCGTGTGCGGGGCACGATGACGAGCTCCAGCGCGTCGCAGGAGGTGGGATCACCGAGCACCGGGTCTTCGGAAGGCTGCCAGCTCATGAAGGCCTCCAGAGTTTGGGCGTGATCATAGCAGGATTGGTGTGATACGTCCGTGAGTCATACGAGGAGATGACGCGGGCATTTTTCCGGATGATTTGATGCCGCTTGACATGATCGAAATTGCCCTGCGTGCCGCGGCGGTTGCGCTGCTGCTCAATCTGGCGGCAGCGCTCGTTCGCGACGCCCGTGGCGCGCTGGCCGGGCGGCTCGCCATCGCGCTGGCGCTGGGATCGGCGGCGCATGCCGCGATCGCCACGATGGGTCTGCCCTTGCCGGGTTCGGGCTGGCATGCGCCGCTGATCGCGGTGTCGACCGGCAACATCGTGGTGTTCTGGCTGTTCTGCCGCGCGTTGTTCGATGACGGCTTTGTCTTGCGCTGGCGGCACGGGCTGATCTGGGCCGCTGTCGCGGCGTTCAGCCTGCTCAATTGCCTGCTTTGGGTGCGGCTTGCCTCAGTGAATATGTTTATGAGTGGCGATTTGTCGGCGGCATTTGCGATCGCCCGGGCCACGGCAATGGCCGTCAATCTGCTGGTGCTGATCTTCATCGCGCTTGCGGTCGGCCAGACCGTCGCCTCCTGGTCCGTCGATCTGGTCGAGCGCCGCCGCCGGGTCAGGGTGTTCGTGGTCGCCGCGACCGCGCTCTACGGTGGCGTCAATGCGATCCTGCGGATCGTTCTGGGTGAAAGAGGTGTGCCCGGAATCGCCGATGTCGTCAACGCCGCGATCCTGCTCGGTGTCGTCGCCGCGATTTCGGGGATGATGACGAAGGTTGCGGCTGCGGGTCTGTTTTCGCCAACCGGTGTGAGTCCGGCTGTGCCCGTGGCGCCGGCCGACCAGAAGCTGATCGACGCTCTGACGCGTCTGATGGCGGACGAGCGAATCTACCGGCAGGACAACGTCACCATCGGCATGCTTGCGACCCGGCTCAAAATCCCGGAATACCGGCTGCGGCGGCTGATCAACCAGCGGCTCGGCTATCGCAATTTCAACGCCTTCCTCAACAACCACCGCATCGAGGAAGCCAAGGCCGCGCTGGCCGATCCCACGCAGGTGGACGTGCCGGTGATCACCATTGCGATGGATGCCGGCTTCCAGTCGCTCGGGCCGTTCAACCGCGCCTTCAAGGCGACCACTGGCATCACCCCCACGGAGTACCGCAAATTGAGGGCTTCCGCGGCGTGAGGCGCAGTGGCCTGTTATCACAAGCCAATTTCGAAACCGGCGAGCCCGTCGCAGGTTCAGGCGAGGGCGATTTCCAGATCCGGCGAGCGTGTTGTCGCGCGGTGCGGCTTGTGGCGGGCAGGTTTCACGCCGGAGACAGCCATGACCAGACGACGGACCTTTCTCGCCCTCGCAGCCACCGCAGTGCTGGGTGGGCTCACGCTTGCCGCGGCGTGGGCGCACGACGCGCCAAAGGTCGCGACCGGCTTCGTCGCGCAGGTCCTGTGCTCGGAGACATTCGTGTCGGGGCTCGCGCCGGAACAGATCGTCCGCGAGACCACGGAAGCCATGCCCGGCGCCGGATTGATCCGTTGGGCGCTCGCCTATGACGTCGACCGCGGGCGCCGGGACGTCACGGTCACCCTGTTCGGCTTCGGCCGCAGCCATGCCGTCTATCGCGGGGCGATCGGCTGCACGCTCGAGCATGGCGGGACACAGCTCGAACAAGTGACGCCACCGGCTGACGCGCAGCCTGCGCTGCTGCCCGAGATCGCCGGGCCGTCGATCGTGGTGCCTGAGAATCCGCGGCTCGCCGCGGCGCTCGACCATGCTTTCGCCGAGCCCGGCGCGCCGCCGTTCCGCCGCACCAAGGCAGTGGTGATCGTGAAGGATGGCCGCATCGTCGCTGAGCGCTACGCCGAGGGCTATGGCATCGACACGCCGCTGCGCGGCTTCTCCGTCAGCAAGTCGGTGACATCGGCGCTGATCGGCATCCTCGCGCGCGAGGACAGGCTTGCGCCGGATCGGCCGGCACCCGTCCCCGCATGGCAGGACCTCAAGGATCCCCGGCACGCCATCACCGTGGATCAACTCCTGCGCCACACCGCGGGGCTCGCGCTCGGCTCCTCGTTGCAGGCGTCGCTGGCCTCGGCGCTGGAGCCGGTCAACCGCATGAAGTTCATGACGAGCGACATGGCCGCCTTCGCCGAAGCCGCGCAGCTCGAAAGCGCGCCCGGCGCGCGCTGGAGTTATCACGACGGCAACTACCTGATCCTGTCGCACCTGATTCGCGACGCGGTGGGCGGCACGCCCGCCGATGTGTTGCGCTTCGCGCAACGCGAATTGTTCGCGCCGCTCGGCATGCGCCACGTCACGCTGCAATTTGATGGTGCCGGCACGCCGGAGGGATCGAGCGAGATATTGGCCTCGGCGCGCGATTGGGCGCGTTTTGGTCTCCTCTATCTCGACGACGGAGTCGTCGGTGGCCGGCGCATCCTGCCGGCGGGATGGGTCGAAGCGTCCGCCGCGCCGACGGCGAGTGCGTTCGTCGGGTATGGCGCGGGCTTCTGGACCAATCGCGATGACAGCTTTGGCGCCAAATACCGGATCGCCCATGGCTGGCCGCGCGACGCTTTCTTCGCCAAGGGGACGATCGGGCAGTATGTGATCGTCATCCCATCGGAGCGCCTGGTGATCGCCCGCTTCGGCAGGACGCCGAACTGGCCGCTCGATGCCGACGGCGTGTCCGACCTGGTGCGCGATGTCGTCGCGGTGACGCATGTCCAGGCGAAGCTCGCAGGCGGCAAATGAGACTACTGCCGCCCAAGCTCCGTCGCCTGCGCGACGCGATCATATCGCTCCAGCGACAGGATCGCGTCCGCGAGCTGGTCGGCCCGGCCGCTCAGCACGGGGCGTGCCAGTGTCAGGAACTTCTGCTGCATCATCTGCGCATCGGGAAACGAATTTGGCTCGCCGGATGGATCGGGATTGAGCCGCTCATGCACGCCGTCCCCGGTCGTGATCGAGACACGGGCGCCGAACGGATGGCTGCGGCCCTGCTCCAGCCGGTCGTCCTGCACCACGTCGAACTTGTCGGCGAGCGCGTCGAGTGCGGCATCGCCGAGCCGCTCGTAGTCGTCCCAGCCGAAGCGGCCCTGGTCGAGCGCGATCGCGCCGGTGAAGAACATCGAGAACTGGCCGCCGACGATCGAGCGCGGGTGTCGCTTGGTGGCGGCGTCGCCGGTCAAGGTGATGCCGTTGCGGTGCAGGCCGATCTCGACCTTCCTGATCTGGTCGGGCGTGATGTTGTGCTCGCGCCGCAGCGCGATCAGCGCGTCGATCGCGGCATGGGTGTAGCGGCAGCTCGGATAGGGTTTGACGCCGATCTTCATGGTCTCATAGGTCGAGCCGAGGCCGGCGACCGCCTTGTCGGGATGCGGATCGTCGGTGTAGCCGACCAGAAGGCCGTGCTTGCCCTCGACCGATTCGGTCGCGCCTACGAACGCGTTGCGCGCCAGGGTCGTCGCGATCACGCCGTTCATCGCGGCGGCGCCGACCTGGTAGCGCTTGTTCCAGGCGCCATTGACCAGGAACTGCAGCGAGCCCGCGGCCTGACTGCCGGCGACGCCGAACGCGGCCTCGATCCGCTCCGCCGGCAGCTTGAACAGCTTCGACGCGGCCGCGGCCGCGCCATAGGTGCCCGCCGTCGCGGTCGGGTGGAAGCCGCGGGCGTAATGCGAGGTCGGGTCGAGCGCGTTGCCGAGCCGGCAGCAGACCTCGTAGCCCGCGACGATCGCGGTCAGGACCTCGCGGCCCGAGGCGCCCACCATCTCGCCCACTGCGAAAGCCGCCGGCACCACCGGGGCGCTCGGGTGCAGCGAGGAGTCCGCGTGCGTGTCGTCGAAGTCCAGGGAATGGCCGAGCGCGCCGTTGAGCAGGGCCGCGACCGCCGGTGTCCAGGTCCGGTCGTCGCCGAACACGGTCGACTGGCCCTTGCCGTCGAGCGCCAGCGATTCCAGCATTTTCAACAGCGACGGCGTCGATTCCGCATCGCGACGCGCGCGGATCGCGCTGCCGAGAAAGTCCAGGGTCAGGAGCTTGGCGCGGTCGAGCACTTCGGGCGGAATATCGTCGAATTTCAGCTCGGCGACGTAGTCGGCGAGCGTTGCGGTTTCCTGGGCCATCGTGTTTCCTCTTGCTGATTCAAGGGTAGGCGGACCGTCCCTGCCTTTCAAGCCGCCTGCGGGGCGGGCTGCCATGCCCGGCCGCCGGCGCTCGCCCCGCCTGCATCGGAACGCGTCCGTCATGGGCCTTGCAAAACGTCTGTTCAGCCGGCTCTGGGCACACAAGGCGCAACTGGCGCTCGCGTTCCGGATCACCGTCGCAGCGTTTGTCGCGCTCGCGCTCGCTTCTGCCCTGCACCTGATGCTGCCGTTGTGGGCGGTGCTGACCTCGATCATCGTCACCCAGATGAGCGTCGGTCGCTCCTTGAAGGCGACCCGCGACTACCTGTTCGGCACCGTCGGCGGCGCGCTCTACGGCGGCGCCATTGCGGTCTTGATCCCGCATTCCGGCGAGCCGGAGCTGCTCGCGCTGCTGGTGCTGGCCGTCGCGCCCGTGGCGTTCATCGCCGCGATCAACCCGAGCCTGAATGCGGCGACCGTCACCGCCGTGATCGTGCTGATCGTTCCGCAGATGAGTCACGCCGATCCGCTGGGCTCGGCGATCGACCGGGTGCTGGAGGTCGGCGTCGGCGCGCTGACCGGGCTTCTGGTGTCCTTCATCGTGCTGCCGTCGCGGGCGCATGGGCAGGTCAGGGGCAGCGCGGCGCGGTTGCTGGAATTGATCGCCGCGGCGCTGACCGAGCTGCTCGCCGGCCTGTCGCGCGGCCGCGACAACGACGCCCTGCATCGGATCCAGGACGGCATTGGCGCTGCGCTGGTCGAGCTCAACGCGATCGGCGCGGAGGCCGAGCGCGAGCGTGCGGCGCACCTCTCCTCGGGTCCGGACACAGGGCCGCTGCTCAGAACCATTCTTCGCCTTCGCCATGACGTCGTGATCATCGGCCGCGCCAGCGTGGTGCCGCTGCCGGCGGATTTGCAGGTCCGCCTGGCCCGCCCGGTCGCCGCCGTCAGCGACACGATCGCGCATTATCTGCGCGCTTCGGCTACAGCCTTGCGCAACGGTGCGGCCCCGCCGCCGATCTTTCCGGTCGACGCGGCCGTCAAGGCCTATGGCGCGGAAGTGGCTTGCGTCCGCAGCGAGGGCCTCACCCGCAGCCTCTCCGGCGAAGGCGCGGAGCGTTTTTTCGCGCTGGGCTTCTCGCTGCAGCAGATGCGCGAGAATCTCGGCGACCTCGAACGCGTCGTCGCCGAGTGGTCCGACGCGCCGCCGGCGGCGCCGCGTTCGAAGGATTAGGCGGACGACAGATCGACGGTTCATCGCGAAGGCAATCGGTCGGTCAGCAGCTTGAAGCGCAGAAGCAGGAGCGTGGAAAAGACCGTGGTGGCGATCGACAGTCCGATCCAGACGCCGGTGGCGGAAAGCGCGGTGTGAAAGCCGAGCGCATAGGCCGCGGTGAAACCGATGCCCCAATAGCTGAGTGCAGCAAACAGCAGCGCTGCACGCGTGTCCTTCAGGCCGCGCAACGCGCCGGCGGCGATGC
This sequence comes from Bradyrhizobium sp., assembly GCF_019242285.1. GTDB lineage: Bacteria > Pseudomonadota > Alphaproteobacteria > Rhizobiales > Xanthobacteraceae > Bradyrhizobium. The sequence continues at coordinate 1,399 of NZ_JAFAVV010000300.1, read as the reverse complement.
ATTGCAGCCCGTCGGTGATGAAAAAGGTCGCTCCGATCAGCAGCAGGACGGCGGCGAGTTCGACCGTCGCATCGGCCTCGCCAAGGCCTTCGCCCAGGAACAGTCGTGCGATCGCAAACCGCCCCGCGACCACGGCGAGCGTCAAAAGCGCTCCGCTGACAATGCCGATCAGCACGGCGGTCCAGCCGGCGCGCCGCACGGCCGTCGCGTCGCCGCGGCCGACAGCTTGCCCGACGCGCACGGTCGCGGCCTGGTTGATGCCGAGCGGTACCATGAACAGGATGGCGGTGACCTGGAGCGCGATCTGATGCGCGGCCAGCGCGGTGGTGCTGATCCAGCCCATCAGCAGGGCGGCGGCCGAGAACAGGCCGTACTCCATCATGATCGCAAGCGAGATCGGCGCGCCGATCGCGACGAGCTCGCGCATCAGCTTCCAGTCGATGCGCCAGAGATGGGCCAGCACGCGATAGTCGTGGAACGGCGGCCGCCGCACGGCGATCCAGAGTGCGGCGAGAAACGTGGCGAGATTGACCAGCGAAGTCGCAAGCCCCGCACCGAACAGCTCGAGCCGCGGCAGGCCCAGCTTGCCGTAGATCAGGAGATAGACCAGCGCGGCGTTGAGAGGGATGGCGACGAGCGTGATCCAGAGCACGGGCTGCGGCCGGTTGATGGCACCCATGAAGCTGCGGATCGCGAGAAACCACAGCGCGGGCGCTATGCCCCAGACGAGCCCGGACAGATAATGCTGCGCGAGATGAGCCGGAACGGCAGCCTGGCCGAGCGCCAGCAGCAGCGTTTCGCCGAACAGCGGCAACGCCATCAGCGGCAAGGCGAGCAGCAGCCCCACCCAAAGCCCGCTGCGCAGCGAGCGCCGCACCAGCGGCACCTTGTCGGCGCCGAAGGCCTGCGCGGCCAGCGGCGCGACCGCCGACATCAGTCCCAGGCCGAGCGTGAAGCTCACCCAATAGACCGTGCCGGCGAGCGCTGCTCCGGCAACCGCCTCGCCACCGAGCCGGCCAATGAAGGCAAGATCGGTCGCCATCATCGTGATCTGGGAAAGCTGCGTCAGCACCAGCGGCGCCGCAAGCCGCAGCGTGGCCGCCAGCTCGTCGGCGAGAAGGCGTCGGGCGGTATCGGCGACCGGCACGCGATCGATGTCGATGGAGGAGGTCATGGCAGCAGAATAGACCGGCGGGGGCGAGAAAACATCCCGGGATTGACGCCGTCGGGCCGCTGCGAAGCGCCGGGCCGTTGAATGAAGTAATCCATCCCACCGAGCAGGTGGGCCTGGATTGCACATGAGCGTTCATTTTCGCAACGGAACTGTAGATTCCATGGGGGAGCGGTGAGCGAGCCCTTCCGGTAGGTTTGGGTTTTCCACGACTCGAACCATCGGAGA
>NZ_JAFAVV010000277.1 GCF_019242285.1 Bradyrhizobium sp. | reverse complement strand
TTGCGTGACGGCAAGATCGATCTCGCCATCGTCTATTGCTCCGGCCGTGCCCGCCTTGCCAGGCTCGATCCGTCGCTGACGATCAGCGAATTCCCGCCGGAGCTGAGCGTCGGCCCGCAATACGGCCTCGCCGTGCTCAAGGACGCGAAGCCGGCCGCCCTGCTGCTCGCGCTCACCATCCTCTCGCCGGAGGGACAGGCCGTGCTGGCAAAAGCCGGCTTCAAGCCGATCGGCCTGCCGGCGGGGCAGTAGTAGGAGCAGCTCCTGCCCTCGCGCGGTAAGTCAGCTACCCCTTGCGTCCTAAGCTCAGCGCAACGTCTTCTTCGCCGTCATTCCGGGGCGATGCGACAGCATCGAACGCGAAATAACGGCAGTTATGACGCGGCAAGATCAGAACTTGTACATCGCCTTGAGCCGGACCGTGCGGCCCTGTCCGGCGGAGATGTTGTTGTCGCCGTCGGCGGAGGCCCAGTAGTTCGTGTTGAGGATGTTCTCCACCGTGAGCTGGGCCTTCCAGTTCCGGTCGATGTTGGCATAGACGCCGGCGTCGAAACGGAAGAAGGCCGGCAGGCGCACGGTGTCGTCGCTGCTGGCAAAGGAATCGCCGAAATAGATGACGCCGACGCCCGCGCTCCACATGTCCGTGAACCGATATTTGTTCCACCAGGCGAATTGACTGAAGGGCACGAGCTGCACGCGGTTGCCGGCCAGGATCGGCAGCGCGACGGTGGCCGCGGTCAGATCCTTTGCGACGCGTGCATCGGTATAGGCATAGCCGAGCTGGGACTGCCAGCGATCCGTGATGTAGCCGTTCAGGCTGATCTCGAGGCCGCGGATGGTGCTCGCGCCGTTCGGGAAGGCAAGCCCCGATCCGGGGGGCGCGCCCGGCACGGGGACCGGCTGGTTGGTGCGGTCGAGCTGGTAGATCGCCGTCGAGAGCAGGTATTTCGGATTGATGTTCCATTTCAGCCCGATCTCCTTGTTCTCGAACTTCTGCGGCTGCAGGATCAACTGCCCGTTGTTGAGCGCGCTGAACTGATCGCCCGTCGAGGGCAGATAGGACACGCTGTAGGCGCCGTAGACCGAAAGATCGTCGCGTGGCTTGACGATCACGGCGGCCGCAGGCGAGACGAGATTGTCCAGCCGCGCACGCTGGATGCTGGTGTTCATGTCGAGCGCCGACATGTCGAAACGATCATAGCGTACGGCACCGATCAGCTGCAGGTAGCGCGTAATATCGACGGTGTCGCGGACGTAGCCGGACTGGATGTTCAGGCCGTAGCTGCTGTTGGAATCCGCCGTCGTGACGCCGTCACCGATGTTGGTGTTGGTGAAGTGATGCACGAAGGTCACCGGCCCGAAATAGGTCGGCGAGAACGGATTCATGGTGATGGTGTTGATGCCGGTCGGCGTGCCATTCGGGAACACGCCCGTGTTGCGGATGTCGACGCCGGTCTGCCGGCCGAATTCGGTGCCGAAGCCGACCGTGTGGTGGGTTGGGCCGACCCACGTCTTGTAGGTGAAATCGGTCTGGTTGAAGACGTTGTCGCGATTGGTCGTGTGCTGATAGGCACCGAGATTGAAGAAGGTGTCGGTCGGATCGACGCCGCCGTTGAACGCACCGCCGGTGGGATAGATGTTCTGATAGAACTTTTTGTAGTCGGCGGCGATGGTGCCGTTCCTGACCGTCAGCCCGTTGTCGAAATCATGCTCGATGAGTGCCATGCCGGTCTGCACCGTGGCGATCGCCTGATTCAGGCTCGGGCTGCCGAAGAAGATGGAAAAGTCGCCGGTGGGCGCGAACGGCGTCGTGGGGTTGAAACGCGTCGCGGTCGTCCCGGCAGGCGCTCCCGCCTCCGCCTGCGAGGGATTGCCGCGGTCCGCGGTGCGGTCGTCGTGGAAGTACTCGTAGGACAGCTTGATCCTGGTGTCGTCGTCCGGCGTCAGCGTCACCGTCGGATTGATGCCGTAGCGTTCGAGGTGGTTGAAGTCGCGGAAGGCGTCCGCGCCTTCGTAGAATACGTTCAGGCGCGCAGCGACGTTCTCGTTGATCGCCTGGCCGGCGTCGAGCGTGAACCGCCGGTCGCCCCACGAGCCGGTCTGCGCCGTCGCCTCGTAGACGCGCGTGCCGTCCGCTTCCTTCAGGGTGCGATTGAGGACGCCGCCGCCGGCGCCGCGGCCGAAGGTGATCGCGGCCGGCCCCTTCAGGAGCTCGATGCTCTGGGTGTTGTAGACGTCGCGAAAATACTGCACGTCGTCGCGAAAGCCGTTGACGAAGAAGTTGGCGCTGGAATCGATGCCGCGGATCACGAGCTCGTCACGATTGCCCTCGCCCTGATGGACCGCGACACCGGGCACGTAGCGCGTCACGTCGGTGAGGTTCTGGTAGCTCTGGTCGCGGATGAAATCCTTGGTGATCACGCTGAGCGACTGGGGGATGTTGAGCAGCGGCGTGTCGGTCTTGGTCGCGACCGAGGTGCTGTTCGAATAATAGCCGACCGTTCCGGTGCGGGCGTCCTGCGACTGCGCGACCGCCGTCGCCTGTTGCTGTTCGGCCGGCTGCGCGCGCTGCGGCTGCGGCCTGGGCGCGCCGCGATCGGCATGGCGCGAGGCGGCCGGTCGCGACGGACGCCTGGTTTCGGCCGGTGCCGTCACGTTGACCGGCGGAATCTCTACTTGCTGGCCGGCCGCTTGTGCGCGAGCCGGCGCCGATCCAGCGAATGCCGCGGTCATTGCGACGGTGCTCGCCGCAACAAGCGTCCGACATCGCGGCCGGCCCGACGAACCCATCGTCGGCCGCAACGCCATTGCCTTTCCTTCCATCTGACCCTCGCGCCCCGCTTGGAATGATTCAACTCCAGGATGCCTGGGCGTGTTTGAAAGACGCCACCATGCATCGAGGTCAAAGCGATGAACCCGTCCTCATTCGCGCCATTCCCCCACGCTCGTCTTGAATCGATCAAAACAAAACCGATGCGATATCGATCGCATTCGCACAACGAGTTGCGACTCCAATTTCGGAACATCGACGGCCTGCGGTAACACGCCGGCCGATGCGCGCCGCCGTGCGAGGCGCCTTTCGAAGTGGAATAATTCCAAGGCGGCCGGGTTCATCCTGCCAGAATGGTTCAAACCAGGCGGACCCATTGGGCAGATATCGGAAGTCCGGCCGAAATGAGTTCGTGCTCGAGATCGATGGACGAGCGGTTCTCGCCTTGATGAGCCGCGACCTCGAACGGGCAAGGCGGCTCTGCGCCGAGCCCTGGTTCGTCACCGAGCTCGCCTCCTATCGCGCCTGCGGCCTCCCGCTGTGGGATGGTACGTCGCGCCTCAGTGTCAGGCACGCCAACACGCGGGAGGCCGCGGCCTTGCAGGTGGCGCTGCACCTGGAGCTGAGCCGCGATGAATACGAAGGACACGTCTTCGCGTTCCTCACGGGAATCGACCCGCTGCCGAATTGAGCGGGAGAATCGCGTATGACGCGATCGTCGGCGCGGACTGCAGCAATTGCCGCTCGGCAAATGGTACAATGACGAAAGCGCGAACCCGGCCCAACCCTAGTCGGGGGTCCCATCGCGATCTCGACGAGATCAGACGGCGAACGGCGCAAATCAAGCCAACTACGCCCGTTCACAAGCCGAATCCATTCGTGATTCACCTGTGCAAGCGAGCCCAATCGATGCTAATATTGAGATATGGCGTCCAAGAAATCATCTTCAAAGACCGGCAAAGCAACGGGCTTTATTGTAGGTAGTTCGCGCTTCCGGAAAATAAGTGCCGTTGAGGGCATCCATTTCTCGGCGAAGATGAGGGGAAATGCCGTGCTCTCGAAAACTGAGGATCTCAGTCCTGAAGAACGGCGGAAGCTGATCATCAAGGCGTACCGAAAGACCTGAGGCGCCATGTATGATGCCGTATCCGATGAGTATTGCTACCCGGGTACGACGGTTCTCAGAAACAAGCTTGATCTCAGAGACGCAGAAGAACTGAGCGCCTTCGAGGCCGAGGTGAGCGATGTCAGAGCCGATGAGGAGCTCCCGGTCGGCGGTCTGGATTTCCTCCATTTCAAAGTAATTCACCACCATCTGTTCCAAGATGTCTATGAGTGGGCCGGAGAAGCACGAACTGTTCGCATCTCGAAAGGGAACAGCATGTTCTGCTATCCGGAAAACATCGGGAGTGAGGCACAAAAGCTCTTCTCACAGCTCGAGCGGGATAGCTTTCTGAAAGGGCTTTCCTCCAAGGATTTTGCCGGAAAGTCCGCCCACTCCTTGTCGGAACTGAATGCAATCCACGCGTTCCGTGAGGGTAACGGCCGCGCTCAGCTCTCATTCTTCCTGCTCCTGGCAGATCGGGCGGGATATCCGATTGATCTGAATGAATTCGATCCAGAAGCCTTCTTGGACGCGATGATCGCGAGCTTCGAAGGCGATGAAGGACCTTTAGCCCAGGCCATCGGCAACCTCATAGAGAGGTAGACCTTCGTTCAAGCGAAATCTTGCACTACAGCCGCGCTCGCCGGACTTGCATCCGGCGCGCCGATGCGATCACGATGGGAAAGACCCCAAACGGATCGCCAAAATCGTCGGACCCCATGCCCTCCCTCACCCAGATCCCCATCTCGCCTTCCCTCACCTTCGACGCGCTGGCCGCGGGCGACAAAGGCGCGCCGCTGGTGCTGTTGCTGCATGGCTTCGCCGAATCGATGCAGTGCTGGCGCCCCCAGATCACGGCGCTCGCCGACATGGGCTATCGCGCGGTGGCGCCGAGCCAGCGCGGCTATTCGCCGCTCGCCCGGCCCGATCCGCGCGATGCCTCGCACTACCACATCGACCGCCTGATGGATGACGCGATGACGATCGTCGCGGCGTCAGGCTCCGCCGACCAGCGCTTCCATCTCGCCGGCCATGACTGGGGCGGCAGCATCGCCTGGGCGCTGGCGGACCGCCATGCGGAGCGGATCGCCTCGCTGACGATCCTGTCGCGGCCGCACCCGAACGCCTTCAACCGCGCGCTGCAGATGGCGGATGGCGAGCAGGCAAAACGCTCGCGGCACCACAAGGCGTTCCTCGAGCCGGACGCGGCCGAAATGGTGCTGGCGGACGACTGCCGATGGCTGCGCGAGCGCTGGACTGCCGCAGGGATGCCGAACGCGGCGATGGCGGCGCACCTCGCCGTGCTCGGCAACAGGGACGCGATGGAAGCAGCGCTCGCCTGGTATCGCGCACGCGGAGCGATCCGCACCCCGCTCGGCCCGATCCGGGTGCCGACGCTCTACATCTGGGGCGATGCCGACGACACCGTCGGCCGGGCCGCCGCCGAGGGCACGGCTGACTTCATCGCCGCGCCCTATCGCTTCGCGGCGCTGCCCGGCGGCGGCCATTTTTGCGCCGACCAGATGCCTGATCGCGTCAGCGAGCTGATGCTGAGGCACATCGGCGCGCATCCAGCCTGACGGCCGCGCCCCTCACGCCGCCTTTGCCAGTTCCGAGACGCGCTCCCAGGTCGTCGCCTGCATGCTTGGCCGCGCCTGCATGCGCGCGAGCCATGCGACCAGATTGGCACGCGGCGGGCCAAGCACCGCCCACTCCGGCGTCATGGTGAAGAACTCGACTCCCGGCGCCACCATGAGGTCGGCGAGCGAAACCTCCTCGCCGGTGAAATACGGCGCATCGCCGAGCAGGCGCGACAGCTCCTCGAACACCATTTGCGCCTTGGGCATCGCGGCCTCGATCACCGCCTCGTCAGGCGTCATGCCCATCAGGCGGGGGCCGATGATGCGTTGGAAGATGATGACATTGGCGACGCCCTGGAACAGGTACCAATCATTGACGTTCATCACCTGGTCCATCCTCGCCATGCGCCTGACGTCCGATGGCGTGAGCGCCGGCTCCGGCAGCACGCGATCGAGATAGCGCAGGATGGCCTGGGTCTCGTACAGCCGAAAGCCGTCATGCTCGAACACCGGCACGCGGCCGAACGGATGCAGCGCAAGATGCTGCGGCGAGCGCAGCGTGCCGGGTGCGACCGGCGCCAGCCGATAGGCCGCGCCCTTTTCTTCCAGCGTTGCCAGCACGGCCCGCCCGAACGGGCTGCCCGGAAGCGAGTGAACGATGAAGTCCGCCATGACGATCTCCTCCCCTTGTTGAACCTGCTTCATGAACCGCCGCGCTCGGCTTCCTCGACGAAATGCCCGAGCAGTCCCGGCCAGCCGCCGTCGACATCCTTGCGCATCGAGGCGCCCGCTTCCGCGCCCATGGTCTCGAATTTATGGTGGACGAGCTCGACATGGGTGGCGTCCGCACCATCGGCAGTGAAGCGCACGTCGACCTCCGAGCGCATCGCCGCGTCCGGCTGCCAGCGCGCGTTGATCTGCCACAGCATCACAAAACGATGCGGCGGCTCCCACAGGATGATGGTCGCCACCGGCGTCTCGGTGCCGTCCTGCGCGATCTCCAGCCAGCGGCCGCCGAGCCGCGGCTCCATCAGGACCTTCTGGATCGGCTTCCTGCCGACGCCGTGGGTCGTCGGCCACCAGCGCGTCAATCCGCTGGTGAAGACCTCGAAAGCGTGGGCGATCGGCGCCCTGACATGAACGGTCTTGTGCACGGGCGCGATGGCCGCAAGCTCACTCATCCACTCCACTCCCTGACATGTGCGACTTTTCGGCCTCGAGCCTGAACGCTTCCAGCGCAACGTCCCAGAAACCATCCAGCCATTCGCGCAGCTCGCGCAATCCCTCGCGGCGCAGCGAGTAGATCCGGCGCACGCCTTCGCTGCGCTCCTCGACGAGGCCCGCCTCCTTCAGCACCTTCAGATGCTGCGACACCGCCGGACGCGACACCGGGAGGCCCGCCGCGATCGCGTTCACGGGACGCGGCCCGGCGCGCAAGCGCTCGAACACCGTTCGCCGCGTCGGGTCTGCAAGAACAGCCAAGGCATTTCCGTAAGCCATAGCTAACGGTAAGCTATAACTTACCAACGAGTCAAGAACGGATCTGTGCGCGGAAAAGCCAAGGGGAAGCCAAGAGGAGCCATGAGCAGCCCGTATTTCCCCGGGGCGGACCGTTAACGGGAGATTCCAGATCGGCGTTGCATAGCTGCGACGGTTCGTCGAAAGGCTGATTATGCACCTGCATCGATCGTGGCGAGCGCTCCTCGGCGGGCGTCTCGACCTGACACGGCGCGAGACCCGCGACGCGCTGGTGATTTTCGGCGCCGCGGTCGCGAGCTTCATGGTCGCTACCGCGTTCGAGCTCCCGCCCATCCTGCTGCAATTCGGGCTTGATCACGCCGACTGGGAAATCGACGACATCATGTTCGTGGCGTTCATGGTGAGCGCCGCCATGCTGGCCTACGGATTCCGCCGCTACCAGGACCTTGCCCACGAGATCGAGGCGCGCCGAACGGCCGAACAGGAAGCGCGCAACCTTGCGCGTCACGACCCGCTGACGGGGCTCGCGAACCGCCGCTTCTTCGAGGAGAAGCTCGCCGAGCATCTGCTCGGCGCGAGCGAGCAAAGGCCGCTGGCCGTCCTGCTGCTCGATCTCGACGGCTTCAAGTTGATCAACGACACCCACGGTCACGCCGCCGGAGACCGCGCGTTGTGCGAGTTCGCCGACCGGGTCGCCGCGATCGTGCGCCCCACCGGCTTCGCGGCGCGCCTCGGCGGCGACGAATTCGCGATCCTCGTTCCGCACGTCCAGTCGCCGGACGATGCCGCGGGACTGGCAGAACGCATCTGCGCCACGGCGGCCGAGCCCTTGATCGTCGATCGTGCGACCGTCACGTTCGGTGTCAGCATCGGCATTGCGCTGGCGCCCAGCGACGGCGACAGGACCGACGACCTGCTGCGGCGTGCCGACCGCGCCCTCTACCGCGCCAAGGCCGCCGGACAATCCTCGGTCCGGTTTTTCGAATCCGAGATGGACGCCCATTTCGAGCGGCGCAAGCAGATCGAGCGCGAGCTGCGCCAGGCGATCCTCGACAATGACGGCTCGATCGTTCCATTCTATCAACCGCTGGTTTCGCTCGACCAGAACCGCGTGATCGGGTTCGAGGCGCTGTGCCGTTGGCGCAGCGAGGCGCTCGGCCCCGTCCCGCCCGACGTCTTCATTCCGATCGCCGAGGAGACCCAGCTCATCAATCCGCTCGGCGATCGCCTGCTGCGCCAAGCCTGCAGGGACGCTCGCGACTGGCCCGACGGCTTCACGCTGGCGTTCAACGTCTCCGCGGTGCAGTTGCACGATCCGAGCTTCTGCCTGCGGGTGCTCGCGGCCCTCGGCGAGACCGGCCTCGATCCCGCGCAGCTCGAGCTCGAGATCACCGAGACGGCGTTCGTCGAGAACATCGAGCTCATGAAAACGGTGATCGACCAGCTCCGCCAGGTCGGCATCCGCGTCGCGCTCGATGATTTCGGCACCGGCTATGCGACGCTGAGCCACCTGCTCTCGCTCCAGTTCGACAAGATCAAGATCGACCGCAGCTTCGTCTCGCGTCTCGATGGCAAGCAGAACAGCCAAGTCATCATTCGTGCCATTCTCGGCCTCGCCAAGGGATTCGGCCTCGTCACCACTGCCGAAGGCATCGAGGACGTCAACCAGTTGTCGTATCTCAGGACGCTCGGCTGCACGGAGGGACAGGGCTACCTGTTCAGCAAGGCGATGGCGGCTGGCGATATTCCGGCCTTCCTGGACCGGATGCCGCAAGAGAGCGCGGCCTGAGCGTTCCGGAAATCGCAGGGAACGCGGCGCGGCGCAGCATGTTGTCATGCAGCATGAAAGGCATGACATGGCAGGCAAACGCGAAGATCATCATCGTCACGACGACGAGCGCCGCGGGCAAGACCGTGGCCCTCCCACCCCGCAAGCCGAACCGCAATTGCCGCCGCTCCTGAACGACGGCCCGGAGCGGGTGCGCGACGGCCATTGCTGACGCAGCGAGGCGTCCGCGATTTCCGCGGGCTACCCGCTCTTATCGACGTTCCAGAACACCGGCGTCGCCGGGCCCTCGAGCACGCCGGTAAGCGACTTGCGCCAGGCGCTCGGCGCCAGGAACTGCCCGAGCGGCACGTAGAGCACCTGATCATAGGCCTCGCGCTGGATCTCCTCGGCGAGCCTCTTCTGCTCGTCGGCCGAGGCGGCCCGGACGTACTGGTCCTTCAGCTTCTCGATTCGCGGGTCCTCGGCCCAGCCGAACCAGCCGCCGTTCTTGCCGCGTCCGCCGACCTGGAAGTTGACCACGGGATTCATCTCGTCGGCCGCGGTCGAGAAGGTGAAGAACATGTTCCAGCCGCCCTCGCCGACCGGCTTCTGGCTCGCCCTGCGGCTCACCACCGTCTGCCAGTCGGTGGTCTGCAGGTCGACCTTGAAGCCGGCCTCGCGCAGCGCCTGCGCGACCACGACCGGCTGCGGCTTCAGCATGACGACGTCGCTGGCGGCCATGATCACGACCGGCGTGCCGTCATAGCCGGACGCAGCCAGCGCCTTCCTCGCCTCCGCCATGCCGTTGCCCTTGATCAGCGACTCCGCGCCGGCGTCGGTCGCAAGCGGCGTGTCGCAGATGAACATCGCGCCGCAGATCTTGTAATAGTCGGGATTGCCGACCAGCGCGTCGAGCACGTCCTTCTGGTTGATCGCGAGCAGCGCGGCGCGGCGGACCTTGACGCTGTCGAAGGGCGGAATCAGGAAGTTCATGCGGCCATAGGTCTGGAAGCCGAACTTGTTCAGCGTGTCGATGGTGAGCTCCGGATTGGCCCGCAGCACCGGCAGCATCTCGAACGGCGGGTTCTCCAGGAAATCGATGTCGCCGGCCTGCAACGCGTTCACCGCGGTCTGCGCGTCGGGCATCGTCACCCATTCGACGCGATCGACCTTCACGACCTTGCCGCCGGCGAGCCAGCTCGCCGGCTCCTTGCGCGGCACGTAGTCGGTGTTCTTCTCGTAGACCGATTTCACGCCGGGCTGGAACTCGCTCTTGACGAATTTGAACGGGCCCGAGCCGACCTGCTCGGCCGTCTGCTGCTCGGCGGGCGTCTCCGCGAGCCGCTTCGGCATCATGAAAGGCACCCGCGCCGACGGCTTTGCAAGCGAGTCCAGCACGAAGCCGTAGGGCTCCTTCAGCTTCAGCACGATGGTTCTCGCCTCCGGCGCCTCGAAGCCCGCGACGAAATCGAATAGTTTCTGCCCCATGCCGTCGACCTTGCCCCAGCGCTTCAGCGAGGCGATGCAGTCCTCCGCGGTGACCGGCGCGCCGTCATGCCATTTCAGCCCGTCGCGCAGAGTGAAGGTATAGGTCAGCTTGTCGTCGGTGACCTTCCAGTCCGCCATCTGCGGCTGCACCTTGAAATTGGCGTCGGTCGCGAGCAGCGTGTCGTAGATCATGTAGCCATGGTCGCGGGCGATGTAGGCCGAGGTGAAGATCGGATCCAGGATGCGCAGGTCCGAATGCATCACCGCGGTGATGGTCTTGGCCGTGGCGGCGGACGACGGCGATGTCGGGAGTGACGAGAACGCCAGCGCCGATGGCGCGAGGCCGAGGGTCTTGAGCAGTTTCCGGCGCGAGAGGTGGAACATTTGCGATCGCCTCACGTCATGGCTTTTGGAGCGTTATTATCACTTTGCGGCCAGTCCGTGGAGCGCTTGCCCGGCGGAAGCCGGGTGCCACCAGCGGCCGCCGATGACGACACCTTCAGACGCGATCTTGCGGTCGCCGGTCAGGTGCTCGCCGACCACGTCGACATAGTCGAATTGGCCTTCCCTGATCGAGATCACCGTGGCGTCGCCGACGCTGCCCGGCTCCAGGCTGCCGAGCTCGGGGCGCCGCAGCGCCATCGCCGCATTGACGGTGGAGGCCGCCACCACGTCCGGCAGCGCCATGCCCATGCAGAGGAATTTCGACAGCGTCGTCACCTGATCGAAGGCCGGGCCGTCGATGCAGAGCGCGTGGACGTCGGAAGAGATAGTGTCCGGATAGAAGCCGTTGGCGAGCATCGCGCGCGCGGTCTTGAACGCGAACGAGCCCTTGCCGTGGCCGATGTCGAACAGCACGCCGCGCTCACGCGCCTGAAGCACGCTCCTCTTCACCGTACCCTGCGCGGTCGCCGGCGTGTTCGGAAACGGCCGGAACGCATGGGTCAGGATGTCGCCGGGGCGCAGCCGCGCCAGCACGTCCTCATAGCTCGGCGGCGGATGGTCGATGTGCACCATCAACGGCATGCCGACCTGATCGGCGACCTCGAGCGCGATTTCCAGCGGCACGATCCCCGACGTGCCCGAGGAGTGGCGGCCGACCCGCACCTTGATGCCGACGATCAGGTCGCGGTTCGCCTCGGCCACCTCGGCGGCGGTGATCGGGTCCATCAGCCGCAATTCCTCGCTCTCGCCGACCATGACACGGTCAGAGAAGCCGAAAATGCCGGCATGCGAGACGTGCAGGAAGGCAAGGATGCGGACCTGGCTCGGCTCGATCACGTGCTTGCGGAAGCCGGCGAAATTGCCGGGGCCGGCGCTGCCGGTATCAACAGCGGTGGTGACGCCGGAGGTGCGGCAAAATTCCTCGGCATCGATGCCGAGCGAGGTCCCGCCCCAGTAGACATGGGTGTGCAGATCGATCAGCCCCGGCGTGATGATGGCGCCGGACACATCGCGCACAGCAGTGCTGGCGTCGGCTTTGAGA
>NZ_JAFAVV010000182.1 GCF_019242285.1 Bradyrhizobium sp. | reverse complement strand
CTCCGAGCGCGACAAGGGCGGCGGCCGCGAGCATGGGCGCGACAAGGGGCGTGACCGGCGCGACCGCGAGAGCGGTCCGTCGCTGCGGCCGTTCGCCTCCTCGGCGCCGCGCGAGCGCGAGCGGGCGATCGATCCGAACTCGCCGTTCGCCAAGCTCGCCGCCTTGAAAGAGCAACTCACCGCCAACCGGAAAGAATAGTCTGCCATCTTGGAGCGCCAGCGGCTCGACAAATGGCTGTGGCACGCGCGGGTCGTCAAGGCCCGCACCAGCGCCGCGGCGCTGGTGGAGGCCGGCCATGTCAGGATCAATGGCTTGCGCGAGATCGCGCCGGGACACGCGGTGAAGGCCGGCGACGTGCTGACCATCGCGCTGGACCGGTCCGTGCGCGTGCTGAAGGTGATCGGCTTCTCCGAGCGCCGCGGCGACGCCGCGTCGGCGCGCGTGCTGTACGACGATTTGCAGGATCGCCGGCAATGACTATGTGTCGGCCGCGGGACCGTGTTCCCCGTTTCCCGCTTCACTTGCGGCACTTTCGTTCCTGCGCTAGTGGTCCGGCGCCTAATCTGACCGTTCCGGAGAGCTGGATGACTTACGTCGTCACTGAAGCCTGCATCAAATGCAAATATACCGATTGCGTTGAGGTCTGCCCGGTGGACTGTTTCTACGAGGGCGAGAACATGCTGGTGATTCATCCGGACGAGTGCATCGATTGCGGCGTCTGCGAGCCGGAATGCCCGGCTGACGCGATCAAGCCCGACACCGAACCGGGGCTCGAGAAGTGGCTGGAGCTGAACACGCAGTACGCCAAGAGCTGGCCGAACATCACGCAAAAGAAGGATTCGCCCGAGGACGCCAAGGAATTCGAGGGCGTCGATGGCAAGTTCGAGAAATATTTTTCTTCCAATCCAGGGACCGGAGATTGAGGCGGACCGGGCTTCTTAACCCTAATATCGGGGAAACAGCCGAAAATAGCCCCGGAAACCTCTAAATCATTGATTTTTGCGGGAAATGTGCTATATTGGGGCGATTATAGATCGGAACCCCGTCAGCCCGGCTTGGCCCCTCTGGGTTCCCTGAAACCATCAACAGGGGCGTGGCAGTTCCGCGCGCAGGCTGTGTCACAGAAATCGCGTAAAAAGAGTAGCTCGAAGCTTTCCAAGAAAGCCGCCGCGGCCAGCCGCAGCGCATCCAAGAGCCGTGCCCGGACCGCCGTTAAGGATGTCCGGTCCGCCGGTAAAACGGCCGCGGCTGTAAAGTCCTCCAAGAACAAAAGAAGCGCAATGCCAACCAAGACTGCTAAGACTGCCGCGAAAGCGACCGGTTCGAAGGCCTCTGCTTCGACCAAGTCCGCCCCCAAGACCACTGCCCCCAAGACCACTGCCCCCAAGACCGCTCCGAAGGCTGCGGCCAAGCCGGCCGCTGCTCACAAGCCTGCCGTCGCCGCGAAGCCCGTGGCGCCTGCTCCCAAGGTCGAGGAGAAGAAGATCCCGACCCAGCGCCAGGGCTTCAAGACCAACGAATTCGTGGTCTATCCGGCCCACGGCGTCGGTCAGATCCTCGCGATCGAGGAGCAGGAGATCGCCGGCGCGAAGCTCGAGCTGTTCGTCATCAACTTCATCAAGGACAAGATGACGCTGCGCGTGCCGACCGCCAAGGTCGCCAATGTCGGCATGCGCAAGCTGTCGGAGCCCGCGCTGGTGAAGAAGGCGCTGGAGACGTTGAAGGGCCGCGCCCGCGTCAAGCGCACCATGTGGTCGCGCCGCGCGCAGGAGTACGAAGCCAAGATCAACTCCGGCGACATCGTCGCGATCGCCGAGGTCGTGCGCGACCTCTATCGCTCGGAGTCGCAGCCGGAACAGTCCTACAGCGAACGCCAGCTCTACGAGGCGGCGCTCGACCGGCTGTCGCGCGAGATCGCGGTGGTGCAGCACTCGACCGAGACCGAGGCGATCAAGGAGATCGAGGCGCAGCTCGCCAAGAGCCCGCGCCGCGGCGCCAAGGCGGAAGCCGGCACGGAAGGCGAGGCGGACGCCGAAGGCGACGTCGATGATGGCGATGAAACCGATGGCGACGACGCTGCGGTGGCCGACGAGGCCGCCTGAGGCGAGCCGCTTGATCGGATGAACAAAAAAGAGCCCGGTCGCAAGACCGGGCTCTTTGCCGTTCCTGGCAGTCCGGTGGGCGCGGCAAGGCTCCACATCGGCTGCCCGGTCCTTTTTCGGATGTGAGCGAAACGGCGCGACCCCGCCTTGCGTCCGCAGCGCCTCAGTCCACCACGATCTTGACGCGGTCGCGGACCTTGACCTGGGCGCGGGCATCGAGCCCGTTGATGACGCGGAAGCGCTCGGTCGGATGATCGACGCCGGACATGCGGTGTGCCAGCGATTCCACGGTGTCGCCCGGTTGCACGGTGATCACCTTGATGCGCAACGGCCGCGCCGCTTGGATCTCCTCCAGCGTCAATTGCCGGAACGAGCTCACCGTCTCGCGCGCGTTGCGCTCGCTCTCGGTGGTCTTCTGCCGGGTCGCGAAGATGAAACGGTAGACGTCGCCGGCGAAACGCAGGGCGTAGACCTTGAATTGCCACTGATCGCCCTGCGCGACGGTGGAGGCCGCCGGGAAGCCGTTGATGGTCAACTCCTCGGTCGAACTCTTGTCGACGCCTTCCATCCAGCCGGAGTTGAGATAGTCGCTGAGTGTCTGCTCCGCCGGCACGCGCACCACGTCGAAGCGCATCGCCTGCGCACCGCCCTCGCGCACGCCGATCACCGCCTGCGCGGTGTTGTCGAGCGTGAAATTCTCCGGCGCCTGGAAGGTGAAACCGAGCTTGGGATGCAGGAAACGCCGCCCGCGCACGAAGCCCTCGCTCGGATCCTCGCCATAGACGATGTTGTCGATCGCCGTGAGATAGTCCTCGCGGTCACGCTCGGTGTTGTCCGGCGAGGCGTACTGTTTCGCCGAGGTCTGCGCGCGCTCGACGCGTTCGGGCGTTGCCGGGTGCGAGGACAGGAAGTCCTGCGCCCGCGGGTCGAGCGATGTCTTGCCGGCCTTCAGTTCGGCATTGCGCTCCATCGAGGCCAGGAAGCGGGAAGCGCCATAGGGATCGAAATGGGCGCGCGCCGAGATGCCGACGCCCATGTTGTCGGCCTCGAACTCCTGGGTCCGCGAGAAGCTCGCCATCGACAACTTGCTCTTGGCCAGCGTGAACGCGGTGACCTCGGGGTCGTTGCTCATGTCGCCCTCGGCGTGCGCCATGATGGCGGCCTGCCGGGCCTGGTCTTCCCGGATCGCCGCGTGCTTGGAGATGACGTGGGCCATCTCGTGCGACAGCACGGAGGACAATTCCGACGTGTCGCTGGCGAGCGCGACGAGGCCGCGCGTCACGTAGAGCTGCCCGGTCGGCAGCGCGAAAGCATTGACCGCACCGGAATTGAGGATGGTGACCTTGTAGGCCTGCTCCGGATGGTCGGAGGCGGCCACCAGGCGGTCGACCAGCTTGCCGATCAGCGCCTCCAGCCTCGGATCGTCATAGGGGCCGCCGTAGGAGGCCAGAATGCGCTCATGCTCGCGCTCGGAGGCGGGCGTCAGCACGATGGTGCGGCTCGGCTTGACGGGGGCGACGGCGGTGACAGGCGGGGTCGCGGCGGCCTGCATCTGCTGCATGTTGGCGCAGCCGGCGAGCGCGGCGGCCGCGCAGGCGAGCGCCACCGCTCCCCCAAGGGGGCGGCTCACCGCCTTCCTGCGCCATCCCGTCACCCCGTTCACTTCACCAACTCGTGTCCGATCGCGGTCGTTGCTTCCAGTTCGATTCCCGGCGGTCAGTTTCCGCCCAGCACCTCGATTTGGCCAGGGCGAAGCACCTCGATTCGCGGACCCCCGCGCGCCTCGACCCAACCACGAACCCGAACCCGCCGATTTTCGAGTGACTTCAGCGCGATGCCGGCGGCTTCGATCGCCGGCAGCGCGCGCCTTGAAATAGTCACAGTAAAGCCCCGTGTCCAGTTGCGGCCGAAGTTCAGGTAAGTCGTTGCTCCCGCTTGCCTCACGGACAAAACCCGGCCTTCGACCACGACGAAACGCCCTATCCCGGTCAAAATATCGTCCGCAATTTCCGCGTTTTTTATGGCCGTTGGCTCGGCCCATAACCCTTTTTTGCCCTGGCGGGCCTCGGCCTCTGCGCCGGCGAAGAGTCCGGCGCAGTCCCTCTCGGCGACGTCGGCAGAAGCCAGCGCCCCACCTTGCGAAAGCAGCAATTCCTGGACCAGGATTTCACCTGGCGTCAGGAACACGAATGCGCTCTGACGGCCGTAGCGGTCGGGCGCGTCGTCCTGGCCACGCAAGATCACGTCCTGACCGGCCAGAATTGCGGCGAGCGCGGCGCTGCGATTGCCATTTTCCGCGTCGGCAGGCGGCGCGATGCCGGCCAGCACGATCTCGCGACCATCCGTCAGGCGAAAGCTCTTGCCGTCGATGATGGCAGCCACATGGCCTTCGCCTTGCGATTCGAACGAGCATGGTCCGGCCGAAGCGGGCCTGGCCGGGACAACCGCCGCAAGGATGGCCAGCAGCGCGCCGATGAGGCGCTGCTTCAACTCATGCATGGTGTCGAGGCGGTGCATGGACGGTGTCTGCCTGCACATTCCACTTAGCGGAAAAAGGTAGAAAGTACATCAGCTTGCCGCGCCTCCAGCCATGCGGCATGATCCCCGTCTATTCAAACAAGCGTACGACCTGGCGCTGGGGAGGCATTTTCTTGATCAAGCAAATTTCGTGCTGGGCCGCCGTCCTGCTGCTCAGCCTCGGTGCCGCGACCGCGCAAGCCCAGGAGAGCAGGCAGCCGCTGAAGATCGGCGGCATCCTCGACATGTCGAGCCTCTATGCCGACATCACCGGCGCCGGCAGCCTGGAGGCAGCGAGGATGGCCGCGGAGGATTTCGGCGGCGAGGTGCTCGGCCGCAAGATTGAGGTGATCGCGGCCGACCATCTCAACAAGGCGGATCTGTCCGCCAATATCGCGCGCGACATGATCGACAACCAGGGCGTCGAGATGATCTACGACGTCGCCGCTTCCGCGACCGCGCTGGCCGCCGCCGAGATCGCGAAGGCACGCGGCAAGATCATCATGTTCTCCGGCCCCGGCTCGATTCGCCTCTCCAACGAGGCCTGCGGGCCCTACACGGTTCACTACGTGTTTGACACCTATGCGCAGGCCAACGTGACCGGACTTGCCGCGGTCAAGTCCGGCCTCGACACCTGGTTCTTCCTCACCGCCGACTATGCTTTCGGCCAGGACCTGGAGAAGGACACCACCAATGTGGTGCTGAAGACCGGCGGCAAGGTGCTGGGCAGCGTGCGCCACCCGCTCAACACGTCCGACTTCTCCTCCTTTCTGCTGCAGGCACAGTCCTCCAAGGCCAAGGTGATCGGGCTCGCCAACGCCGGCGGCGACACCGTCAACGCGATCAAGCAGTCGGCCGAATTCGGCATCATGAAGGGCGGCCAGAAGATGTCGCCACTGCTCGCCTTCGTCACCGACATCGACTCGATCGGGCTGGAAACCGCGCAGGGGCTGCTGCTCGCGGAAGCGTTCTACTGGGACATGAACGACGAGACCCGCGCGTTCTCGAAGCGCTTCATGGAGCGTATCAAGCGGCCGCCGACCTCGGCCCAGGCCGGGGTCTATTCCTCGGTGATGCATTATCTGCAGGCGGTGAAGCAGGCGGGCACGACCGACTCGGCCGCGGTGATGAAGGTGATGAAGGAGACGCCGATCAACGACTTCTTCGCCAAGGGTGGCCGTATCCGCGAGGACGGTCGCATGGTGCACGACATGTATCTGTTCGAGGTGAAGAAGCCACAGGAGTCGAAGGCGCGCTGGGACGACTACAGGCTGCTCGCCACCGTGCCCGGCGACCAGGCGTTCCAGTCGCTGGAGCAGTCGCGCTGTTCGCTGGTGAAGAAGTGACGGAGAAGGCGTGATTGCGAAAGCCGTAGGGTGGGCTAAGCTTCTGCCGTCGCTCGAAGAGCGAGGGCGGAAGCGTGCCCACCGTGCGCAGCAATGGTGTCGATGGATGGTGGGCACGGGCGCTTCGCGCCCTTAGCCCACCCTACGATTCTTCATTTGCAACGACGTTCGACAAACAACAACAAGGAGAAAATCCCATGAGCGCCACTGAAATGGTCTTGCAGAAGCTGAGCGACGGCCTGCTCACCATCACCATGAACCGTCCGGACCGGCGCAATGCGCTGAACCCGGACATGACGCGCGGCCTGGTCGAAGCGGCGCGGCGCGCGGCCGAGGACCAGGAGGTGCGCGCGGTTCTCCTGAAGGGCGCGGGCGGCACCTTCTGCGTCGGCGGCGACGTCAAGTCGATGGCGGCGGGCAGGGCGCCGATGACGTTCGAGGGCAAGACGGTGAACCTGCGCCGCGGCATGGAAGTCTCGCGCATCCTGCACGAGATGCAGAAGCCGGTGGTGGCGCAGCTCGACGGCGCGGCAGCCGGCGCGGGCCTCTCGATCGCGCTGTCCTGCGACCTGCGCGTCGCCTCCGAATCCTGCAAGATCACCACCGCCTTCGCCAAGGTCGGGTTGTCCGGCGACTATGGCGGCACCTATTTCCTCACCCATCTGCTCGGCAGCGCGAAGGCGCGCGAGCTCTATCTGCTGTCGCCGGTCCTGACCGCCAAGGAGGCGCTGGCGCTCGGCATGGTGACCAAGGTCGTGCCGGATGCGGAGATCGACGCCGCGGCCCGCGAGCTCGCGATGTCGCTGGCGCAGGGGCCGACCGTCACGCTCGGCTACATCAAGCGCAACATCAACAATGCCGAGCACATGTCGCTGGAAGCCTGCTTCGACGGCGAGGCGATCCATCATTCGCGCGCCGGCGAGACCGCCGATCACAAGGAGGCGGCGAAAGCCTTCGTCGAAAAGCGCAAGCCGGCGTTCCAGGGCCATTGAAGGCTCGACGAATGGGATCGCTCGGGTGTCAAGCGAAAGCTGCCCACCTCTCCCGGCCGCTGGGGAGAGGTGAACCGCGGCTCGAGGTTTGCCAATGAGAAGCTATCTTCGGCTGCGGCAGATCTGCCTGGTCGCGCCGCATCTCGAGCCCGTCATTGCCGACATCGCGGCCATCATGGGGCTCAACGTCTGTTACCGCGACGGCAATGTCGCGAAATACGGCCTCGTGAACGCGCTGCTGCCGGTCGACACCATCCTGTTGGAAGTCGTGGCCCCGTTTCGCGACGGCACCGCGGCTGGGCGCTTCCTCGAGAAGACCGGTGGTCGTGGCGGCTACATGGCAATCTTCTGTTGCGAGGATGCCAGCGCACGCGGCCAGCGCGCCCATGCGCTCGGCGTGCGCACGGCGAACGTGATCACGCACGCCCCCTATCACGGCGTGCAGTTGCATCCGCGCGACTGCCGGGCGGCCTTCATCGAGTTCAACCACACCGACGGCAGCGACGACGTGCTCGGCCCCTATCCGCCTGCCGGTCCCGACTGGCAGAAGTCGATCCGCAAGGACGTCACGCAGGCGCTGACCGGCGTCGAGATGCAGAGTCCCGATCCCGATGGCCTCGCCGCGCATTGGGGCAACATCCTCGGCATCGCGGTGTCGCGCGCGGTGAACGATGCGGCTGAGCTGAAGCTGCCGAATGCCGCGTTCCGTTTCGTCGAGGGCGACACCGAGATCATGAGCGGGCTGGATTTTCGCGTGTACGACGCCGCCAAGGTTTGCGAGGCTGCGAAGGCGAGGGGCTATGTCGTTAGCGGCCACACGTTCTTCATCGGCGGAGTCGATTTCCGTGTCGCCTCATGATCCTCATGCTCTTGCGTCCTCATTGCCGAAGCATCTTAGGGTGGGTTAAGGCGCGACGCGACGATGCTGCGCATCGCGGGGAGCGCCGTGCCCACCATCGGCCATCTCGTTCGCGAGTAGATGGTGGGCACGCTTCCGCCTATGGTCTTCGAGCTACGGCGGACAAGTCGCTCCTCGCAATCACCACCATCAACAAGAACAACAAGGATCATCCCGCATGCCGCATCCGCTCGACAGTTTCTTCGCGCCCGAAAGCATCGCGCTGATCGGCGCCTCGCGCGATCAGGAGAAAATCCCCGGGCGGCTGCTGTCGATGCTGCGCAAGAACGGATATCCGGGAAAAATCTATCCGGTCAATCCGAACTATCCCGATATCGACGGCCTGAAATGCCACAGCACGATCGCTGAAGTTGACGCGCCGATCGATCTTGCCGTCATCATCATTCCCGCCCGCGCCGTGGTCGGCGCGCTGGAGGAATGCGCCGCGGCTGCCGTCAGGAACTGCGTCATCATCTCCTCCGGCTTTGCGGAAGAGGGTGGTGATTCCGCGGCGATGCAGGACAGGATCGCCGAGATTGCGAGGCGTACCGGCATGCGCATCTCCGGTCCCAACGCCGAAGGCTTCATGAGCGAGGTGCAGAAGGTCGCGGCGACCTTCAGCCCCACCGTCGACGTCAAGCCCGGCCATGTGCCGCTGGTTGCCACCAGGAAGCGGATCGCGGTCGTCGCGCAAAGTGGCGGCATCGGCTTTGCCATCAAGCATCGCGCCAAGGCGCTCGGCGTTGCGGTCAGCTATTGCGTCAGCGCCGGCAACGAGAGCGACCTCGGCGCCGGCGAGTTCCTCGACTACATGGTGCAGGATGCGTCGACCGACGTGATCCTGCTGTTCATCGAAGGCATCCGTGACGTCGACAAGTTCTTGACGGCTGCGAGGCGCGCGGCCGAGGTCGGCAAGCCTGTCATCGTCACCAAGGTCGGACGTTCCAATGCCGGCCTGCGCGCCGCCGCCTCGCACACCGCGAGCATGGCGGGCTGGTCGGCGGCCTATGACGCGGTGTTCGCCAGATACGGCTTCATCGTCTCCAACGATATGGACGAGGCCGTGGCGATTGCCGCCGTGCTCGCGAGCAATCCGCTGCCGAAGGGCGACCGCGTCGCCGTGCTGACGGTGTCCGGCGGCGCCGGCATCTGGGGCGCCGACACCGTCTCGACGCAGGGCCTGCAGGTGCCCGCGCTATCGGAGGCCGTGCAGGCGCAGATCAAGCGATGGATGCCGTCCTATGGCGCGTCCGGAAATCCCGTCGACGTCACCGCGCAAGGCGTGACCAGCGGCGGATTGCAGAAGAGCATCGAGCTGTTCGATGCTTCCGACGAGGTCGATGCGACGCTGGTGGTGCTGTCGCTCTCCAGCGAGACGCGGATGCCGTTCAAGGAGGCCGAGCTTGCGCCTGTGATCGCCAGGCAGAACAAGCCGATCGTGTTCTATTCCTATACGCTGCCCTCGGATTTCGCGAGGCGGGAGCTCGCGAATTCCGGCGTGGTGATCCTGACCGGCCTGACCCATGCCGGCGTCGCGATGCGTCGTCTGCTCGACCATGCCAGGTTCAGGCAGGCGGCGGAAGCGGACCGGGCGCTGTTGCCGGTGCGTGACCTTTCCGCCCATCTCGAGGCGCCGGCGCTGTCCGAGGCCGACAGCAAGGCGTTGCTCCGCGACGCCGGCATCGCATTGCCGGACGAGGCGCTGATCGCGGAGCGCGACGGTCTCGATGCGGCGATCGCCAAGGTCGGTTTCCCGCTGGTGATGAAAATCCAGTCGCCCGACATCGGCCACAAGAGCGAGATCGGCGGCGTGCGCATCAACATCACCGCCAAGGGCGAGGCGTTCACCGCCTGGCGCGAGCTGATGGAGAATGCGCAACGCCTGCGGCCGGAGGCGAAGATCCAGGGCGTGCTGGTCGCCCCGATGGCGAAGAAGGGCGTCGAGATCATCGTCGGTACGATGATCGACGCGACGTTCGGCCCGCTGGTGATGGTGGGGCTCGGCGGCGTCGCCACCGAATTGTTCCGCGACGTGGTCTACCGCCCGGCTCCCGTCGGTGTGGCAGAGGCGACGGCGATGCTCGACGAGCTGAAGGCCACGGCCCTGCTGAGGGGATTTCGCGGCGCGCCAAAGGCAGACGTAGCGGCGCTGTCGACGCTGATTGCGCAAGTCTCGCTGCTCGCCGACCGCCTGCGCGATTCCGTGGCCGACATCGAGCTCAACCCGGTATTGGCGCATCCGGAAGGGCGGGGCACCACCATCGTCGATGCGCTGGTGGTGCCGAAGAAACGGTAGATGTCGTAGGGTGGGCTAAGACGCGAAGCGTCGTGCCCACCATATGTTCCTGCTCGCGCGATCGAAATGGTGGGCACGCCTCGCCTTCGCTCTTCGAGCTTCGGCGAAGCTTGGCCCACCCTACGCATTCGTGCGTGTGAGAGAGCTTACTATCACCGTCCCTTGAAATTGGCGACACGGCGCTCGGCGGTGGCTTTGACGCCTTCCTTGAAATCCTCGGTCACGCGCAGGCGGTTCTGCTCGATCAACTCGTGATTGGTCGCGGCCAGCACGCGGTCGGCGAGGCCGGCGCGCATGGTGGCGCGGGTCGAGACCAGGCCGAGCGGCGAGCATTCGGCGATCTCGGCGGCGAGCTTCATCGCCTCGGCGCGCACCTGGTCCTGCGGCACCAGCACGTTGGCGAGGCCCCAGCGATAGGCTTCCTCACCGGTGACGCGGCGGCTGGTGTAGAACATCAATTCCGCGTTGTTCTTGCCGATCAGCTCCGGCAGCGTCGCGGTGAGGCCAAAACCCGGATGGAAGCCGAGCTTGGTGAAATTGGCCGCGAAGCGCGCCTCGGGGCAGGTGACGCGGAAGTCGGCGGAGACCGCGAGCCCGAGGCCACCGCCGATGGCGGCGCCATGGATGGCGGCGACGATCGGCTTCTGGTTGCGGAAGATGCGCACCGCCTGGACGTAGAGATGGTTGATCGGCAGGTTCGAGGCCGGATCGACCTTGGCCTTCATCTCCTGTTCCTGCCGCGCCGGGTCGTTGAAATTGGCGCCGGCGCAGAACGCCTTGCCTTGCGCCGCGAGCACCGAGGCACGGATCTCGATGTCGCGGTCGAACTCTTCCAGCGCATCCGCGATCTGGTTGATCAGGGACACGTCGAAGAAGTTGAGAGGCGGCCGGCGGATCTCGATCAGGCCGACGTGGTCATGCCTCTCGACGCCGATGTCAGTGTAAGTGGTCATATTCGTCTCCGTGAAAACTCAGTGTGTACCGCAGCGGTGGTGCCCACCTTTCCCGGTGGGAGAGGTGTACGGAGCTCGTGGCGCGGGCTTCGAACTCATCTGCCTAGCGCAAACCGAGGCCGCGGGCGATGATGCCGCGCAGCACTTCGGTGGTGCCGCCCTGGATGGTGAGCTTTGGCGCGGTCTTGATCGCGAACGACAATTGCTTCTCCAGCGTCTCGCGGTTGCCGGCCTCCTCTTCCACGAAGGCGGCGAGGTCGCGCACCCGGTGCGGCAATTGCTGCTCCCAGACCGTGCCGATGTCCTTCACGATCGCGGCCTCCACGACCGGCTCCTTGCCGGCATGCAGCATGCCCGCCACCGAGACCGACATCCGCCGCATGGTGTGGAGCTGCGCCACCAGGCGGCCGATGCCTTCGGCGCTGCGCGCGTCGGGCTTGTCGCCGATCACGCGCACCAGCTCGGTCAGCGTGTAATAGGTCTCCAGGAAGCGCTCGGGGCCGGAGCGCTCATAGGCGAGCTCGCTGGTTGCCTGCTTCCAGGCGCCGTCGATCTCGCCGAGCTGATGATCGTCGGGAATGAAGGCGTCGGTGAACACCACCTCGTTGAACTCGGACTGCCCGGTGATCTGGCCGATCGGGTTCACCTCGATGCCGGGCGTCTTCATCTTGACCAGGAACTGGGTCAGGCCGTGACGGCGGTTCTCCTTGGTCGGCTGCGAGGTGCGGAACAGGCCGATCATGTAGTCGGCGATGTGCGCCGACGAGGTCCAGATCTTGGTGCCGTTGATCAGCCAGCCGCCGTCCGTCTTGGTCGCACGCGTCTTGGCCGCGAACAGGTCGGAGCCGGAATTGGGCTCGCTCATGCCGATGGCAAAGCACAATTCACCGCGGCAGATGCGCGGTAGGATGTCGGCCTTGATGTGCTCCGGTGCGAATTTCAACAGGATCGGGCCGCTCTGCCGGTCGGCGACGAAGAAGCGCCGGGTCGGCGCGTTGGCGACCCGCATCTCCTCGGTGACGACATAGCGTTCGAGGAAGCTTCGTTCATGACCGCCATATTTCTTCGGCCAGGTCATGCCGATCCAGCCGCGCTCGCCGACGCGGCGGGAGAACTCGCGGGCGTCGGCGTCCTCGCGGTTGGGCTTGAACGGCGTGAAGGTGCCGGCGGCGATCCCCTCGGCGAGGAAGGCGCGTACTTCCTTGCGGAGCTGCTCGCATTTTTCCGGCAGGCGGATCGGATCGAAACGAAGGGCTGCGGTCATGACGGATCCCGAAAATGGCTGATGTTCAACGCGAGGCGACCAGCGGCCACAGCTCGTCGGCGCCGCGCGCGGCCACCCGCTTGCCGAGCTCGACGGCCCAGTAGCTCTCCGAGCCGAAATCGTCGCGCCACGACAGCGCGCGCAGGGAGAAGCGGTGCAGGATGTGCTCGATGGTGAAGCCGATCGCGCCATGCACCTGGTGGGCGATGCCGCCGCCCTTCTCCGCCGCCTCCGCGCAGCGGATCTTTGCAGCGACCGCCTCGAGGAACACCGCGTCGTCATCGAAGGACGTGTTGTTCGAGAGCGTGTCGGCGGCGGAAGTCGCGGCCGCCAGCGCCGCGGCGGACTCGCCGGCGAGCCGTGCGAGATTGTGCTGCACCGCCTGGAATTTCGAGAT
>NZ_JAFAVV010000172.1 GCF_019242285.1 Bradyrhizobium sp. | reverse complement strand
CAAGGTGTGCGAGGCGATTTCGGCGCATTACGACCTGCATATGCTCAACCGCAGCGACGACGCGCGCAACTCCATCATCGCCGACTACACCATCGGCGTGAGCGCGTCGCGGCGCAGCCGCAGGCCGCACGAGCGCCAGATCCTCGCCGCCCATCACGACGACGTTCGCGTCATCGAGCTGGTCGGCACCCTGTCCCTCTCCAACGTCGACTACGTCTCGCGACAGCTTGCCGGCAGGCCTCGTCCGCAATTCATCGTCTTCGACCTGCGCCGCGTCACCGCGCTGACCCCGGCCGGTACCCGCCTGCTCGCCGAGCTGTTCCGCGAGCTCGCGGGCTTCCACGTCACCGTGATCCTCTCCGGCGTCCGCCGCACCTCCGCGGACTGGAAGACGATCACCGAGCAGACCGGCGATGTCAGCAACGTCCGCAACTTCTATCTGCTCGACACCGCGATCGAGTGGGCCGAGGACCAGATCGTCTACCGCTACGGCGGTGCGATCGATTTCCACGACACCACCGAGCTTGCCGAGCAGCCGCTGCTCGCCGGCCTCACGGCTGCGGAGCTGGACGAGCTCGGCGCGCCGGCGACGGTGCGGACCTACCAGCACGGCGAGCGCATCGTCGCGGCCGGCGACGCCGCCACCTCGCTGTTCTTCCTGCGCAGCGGCGTGGTTCACGTCACCCTGCCCGACGGTGTCCGCCTCGCGACGCTGACCGCCGGGATGGCGTTCGGCGAGATGGCGCTGCTCGAAACCCACCGCTCCGCCGACGTGTTCGCCGACCGCGCCGCGACCGCCTTCGAGATCGCGCTCGCCGATTTCGAGCGTTTTCGCGAGCAGCATCCGAAAGCCGGCGAACGCATCATGCGCAATCTGGCGCAGCTCCTCGCCGAACGGCTGATCGTCGCCAACAACCGGGTGAACCTGCTGACGGCGAGTTAGGCCAGAAGCCTGTTCGACGAGGATGAACCAGGCCGCGGCAGACTTGGTTCACCTCTCCCCGTCGGAGAGGTCGGGCACCGCCATTGCCGCATGAGCCACGCCAACGTCGCAGCCGCTCAGACCACCTCGTTCGCCGGCTGCAGGTCGATCGCGAAGGTTTCCAGGAATTTCGAGGTCATGACGTAGAAGCCGACCGCGAGCTGCAACTCGACCAGCGCGCGCGGCGTCAGCTTCGCGGCGATCGCCTGGAAGGTCGCATCGCTCGGGCGGAGCTGCGTGACGATCTCGTCGGTGAAGGCGAGCGCCGCGCGCTGCACCTCGTCGAAACAGGCCGCCGATCTCCAGTCCTGCAGTGCTTCGTTCTGCTCGTCGGTGACGCCGACATTCCTGCCGATGCGCTTGTGCGCCACCACCTCGTACGGCGCCTCGCACAGGATACCGGTGCGGGTGATCGCAAGCTCGCGCAGGATGGGATCGAGCTCGCCCTTGTGGCGGATCGCGCCGCCGAGGCGACAATACTGCTCCAGATGGCTTGGCGCATGCGCCATCATCCTGAAGATGTTCGCGTTGCGGTTCTTGCCCAGCAGCTCGCGCGTCCTGTCGTTGTGCATCGACGGATCGCAATACTCAATTTTGGCCATGCTTCACCTTTAATTCCGCGGTCTTTCGCCGCGATTTCTACGCTTCTCCGCCAAATCTCGAACCGCTGATTGACGCAACACCAACACGGCCAAGTCAAATTGCCGCCGCAATATTTTTCGACTCTTTGCATGTCGATATTCGCGGCGTTGGGGCAACTTTGGTATTCGCGAATATTCGTCCGTTGGGGCGTTCTGCGTAACAGTTTGATCAGCGTTTGTGCTTTCCGCGCCACGAGGGCTTATGCCCAAGTCTAGGGGGAAACAAGGCATGAAAGATGCCGCCAGGAGGGCAACCTCGGAAACGCTGGCGCACATGCTGGCGGTGACGGCAATGCTCGTCATCGCCAGCGTGCTGTTCTATGCGCGCTGACGCCGCCATTGCGAGAATGCAGAAGAATCCAGATTAGGGTCGAGCGTACTGGATTGCTTCGCACCAACGGGCACGCCCCAAACGTGTCCCGCTGGCTCGCAATGACGGCGTCAGCTCTTTTTGCAATGATCGGTTTATTCATTTGAGTCAATCCACTTAACCTTGTATCCGGGTTTTCACGTGGTCTTCTCGAAATAGGGTATCAAGCGGCCGGCGAATGCTGCGGATCGTGCAGAGACGCGGTCGCCGATCGCAAGCGCCCTGTCGCCATGGGCCATCATCCGAAAGCCCTCCACGATATCGACCAGCACGATATCGGACGTCGGAGATCGCCAAGCCCGACGCAATCCTTGGCCCTGGCGATCGCGATCTCGGCGCCGAGCTGGCTCAACGCGGGGGCGGCGGTGACATGCTGATAGGTATGAGCCTGGGCGCAGCCGCGCACACGGACGCGCGCCTCGGCCGTCGGCTCGCGGCTGACGAAGGCGGCGGCGCCGTCCGACACCGGGCAGCAATCCAGCAGCTTCAGCGGCAACGCCACCGGCTTCGACGCCATCACATCGGCCACACTGATCGGCTCACGAAACTGCGCACCGGGATGCGTCATCGCATTCGTGCGCATCAGCACCATGGCGCCCTACCCTTCCGCCGGCACCGCGCGGGTCACGCCGTCGTGCACCATCGCGGCGATGTCTTCCACCGAGAAACCGGCCTCGCGAAGAATCTCCTCGCCGTGCTGGTTGAGGCGCGGCGCGAGCCGCACCGGCTCGGCCTTGGTCTCCGACCAGGTGGCGGCGACCTTCATGTTGCGGATCGGCCCCTCGGTCGGATGCTCGAGGACGGGGAAGAAGTTGGCGGCGTTGAGGTGTGGGTCTTCCAGCATGCTCTGCAAGTCATGCATCGGCATCACGGGAATGTCGGCCCTGGTGAGCAGCTCGCTCCATTCCGCGGTGGTCCTGGTCTCGAAGATGCGCGCGAGCTCGGCATAGACGCTGTCGATGTTGGTGGCACGGCCGGCGAAGGTCGCGAATTTCGGATCGCTGCGCAGGTCGTCGCGGCCGGTGGCGGCAAAGAAACTTTCCCACTGCTTGTCGTTGTAGACGATCACGCAGACATAGCCGTCGGCGGTCTTGTACGGCCGGCGGTCGCGGGACAGATGCCGAGCGTAGCCGCCCTGGTCGAGCGGCGGCTCATAGGTGAGGCCGCCGAGGTGATCGCCGAGCACGAAGCTCGCCATGGTCTCGAACATCGGGATGTCGAGCCGCTGGCCGCGCCCGGTGCGGTCGCGGTGCACGAGGCTCGCACAGATCGCGCCGACCGCGGTCAGGCCGACGATGCGGTCGACCAGCGCATTCGGCACGTAGCGCGGGATGTCGTTGCTGGTCTGCGCCATCAGCGCCGGCAGGCCGGTGGCGCCCTGGATCAGATCGTCATAGGCGGGTTTGGCGGCATAGGGCCCGTCCTGGCCGAAGCCGAACACGCCGGCATAGATCAGGCGCGGGTTGCGCGACGCGCAGACGTCGTAACCGAGGTCGAGCCGCGCCATCGCCTGCGGCCGCACGTTGTAGACGAGCACGTCGGCCGAGGCGATCAGCCGCAGCACCGCCTCGCGGCCGGCGGGCTTCTTGAGGTCGAGACAGATCGAACGTTTTGAACGGTTGGTGTTCAGAAATACCGGCCCCATGCCGGCATGCCTGGTGGGACCGATCAAGCGCGTGACGTCGCCGTCGAGCGACTCCACCTTGATGACGTCGGCACCGTAGTCGCCGAGCATCTGGGTCGCATAGGGCCCCATCAGGACGGTGGTCATGTCGATGACCCTGATGCCTTGCAACGGCCCCATGATGCGCGCGCTCCCCTGTGTGTCGTCGGCTTCAGCTAACGGCAGGCGGCAGCCCAGATCAAGGCCGCCGCGCGTATGGGGGTATGCGCGTGCCACGATATCGCCGAGAGTAGGATTGCTTCGTCGCCGACGCTGCTCGCAACGACGGATGCCTGAGACATAGGTTCGCGTTCTCGCGGCACGACCGGCCCGAGCTCTGCGGGAAGCGACACCTTCGGTTGGTTCTCGTAGGATGGGTAGAGCGCAGCGAAACCCGTCACCTTCCCAGGATGCATTGATGGTTTCGCTGCGCTCTAGCCATCCTACGCGCCTGTTACCTCAACCCCAATCGCCGCAGCTCGGCCTCGAGATCAGTCTCGTGCTCGGTGTAGTGGATGGTAACAAAACCGAGCCGCTGCGCGGTCTCGATATTGGCCGCGTTGTCATCGATGAACACGCAAGCCGCCGGATCGAGCTTGCGGCGCGCGAGCAACAATTCGAAGATCTCGGGATCCGGCTTGACGCAGCCGACATCGCCGGAAAGAACCAGTTCGTCGAACTCGTCGAGAAACGGATGGGCGCGGCGCGCGATGTCGAACTTGTCGCGGCTGAAATTGCTGATCGCGTGGGTCGCCACCCCCGCGGCCTGCAGCGCGCGCAGGATGGCGACGTTGGCCTCGATCGCGCCGCCGAGCGTCTCCGGCCAGCGCCGATCGAAGGCCAGAATGAAATCGGCGTGCCCAGGGAAGCGCGATGCCAGGCCTGCGATCGTTTCCGCATACGGCGCGCCGGCGTCGAGGACGCGGTGGTTGACCTCGGGCAGACCGGTCTCGGCCAGGATCGCTGTGGTCTCGGCGTCCGAAAAACCCATCCGGCGGTAGAGGTTGAACGGGCTCCAGCGCAGCAGCAC
Organism: Bradyrhizobium sp.; assembly: GCF_019242285.1. Lineage (GTDB taxonomy): Bacteria > Pseudomonadota > Alphaproteobacteria > Rhizobiales > Xanthobacteraceae > Bradyrhizobium. The sequence goes on along the minus strand of NZ_JAFAVV010000172.1, from coordinate 1,463 downwards.
ATTGCCGATGTCGAAAACGACGCACTCGATGCTCGCGGCCATGCCTCGCGCTCCATGCGGGCGCGCTCGCGCCAGCTTCTCATGCCAGCTATTGACGTCTGCGGGGAAATTGCAAGAGTGCGAGCGCGCGGCCACATGGCGCATGACCCCGGCGGACGGAGACGCATTATGAATGCAACACCTGAATTCGTCACGGTCGAGACCAACGGCATCCGGCTGCGCGTGGCTGTGGCCGGCAAGGGGCCGCTGGTCGTATTGGTGCATGGCTGGCCGGAAAGCTGGTATTCGTGGCGGCACCAGATTTCGGCGTTGGCGGACGCGGGCTATCGCGTCGCCGCGCCCGACGTGCGCGGTTACGGCGGCAGCGACAAGCCGGAAGCGATCGAGGCCTATGCCATCAAGGAAATGTGCGCCGACATCGCCGGCCTGATCGAGGGTCTCGGCGAGCAACAGGCGGTGCTGATCGGCCATGACTGGGGGGCGCCGATCGTGTGGAATACGGCGCTGTTTCATCCCGAGAAGGTGCGTGCGGTGGCCGGATTGAGCGTGCCCTACACCGGACGGGGCCCCGCGCCACGGATCGAGCTGTTCCGCAATCTCTACAAGGATCGCTTCTTCTATCAGCTCTATTTTCAGGAGCCAGGGGTCGCGGAGGCCGAATTCGAGGCAGATGTGCGCGCGGCGCTGCGAAGAATCTATTATTGGCCCTCGGGCGAGGGCAGGAAAGCCGGTCCGCCGCCGCACAAGCCGCCGGACGCGAGATTTCTCGATGGCCTGGCCGACCCCGATCCGATGCCGGCGTGGCTCACGCCGGCCGATCTCGACTACTATGTCGGCGAGTTCGAGCGAAGCGGCTTTCGCGGGCCGCTCAACCGTTACCGAACCTCCCAGCTCGACTTTGCCCAGCAGGCGGCGATTGCCGACAAGAAGATCGAGCAGCCGGCCGCATTCATCGCGGGCACGCTCGATCCGGTGCTGTCGTTCGTTCCCGGCGTGGACCTGATCGCGCTGATGCGCGAGCGCGTGACCGACCTGCGGCTGGTCCGCCTGATCGACGGCGTCGGCCACTGGGTGCAGCAGGAACGTCCCGCAGAGGTCAACGCGGCGCTGAAGGAGTGGCTGGCCGGGTTGGGGTGAGTGCAGGATTTACTGACGAGCCGTAGGGTGGGCTAACTAAGCGAAGCGTGCCCACCATCGAGCGTCGCGTTCGCTGCAAGATGGTGGGCGCGTCGCTTCCGCCTTCGCTCTGCGAGCTACGGCGGACGCGCGACTTGGCTCACCCTGCGGCACCGAGCAAGACCCGTCTCACGGCCTGCGTTTGTGACCGGCGCGAGAGCGGCGCCGTGTTGCACTCGTGATGCGATTGTCGAATACTGCCGCCGCAACGATCCCCCGACCGGTGGAACGCGAGGCCGTCATCGAGGGCGGCTATTCGCATCGCGGCCACACCGACCGTCACGCAA
>NZ_JAFAVV010000944.1 GCF_019242285.1 Bradyrhizobium sp. | reverse complement strand
CCAACCGGATTTCGCTCGAGCTTGCCACTCTGCAACCGTCGCCGCCGGCGCTCCGGCTGTTCGATGCCGGCGTCGGCGACGGCACGGTGCTGTCGCGGGTGATGCGGGCACTGCATGCGCGCTTTCCGACCATGCCGCTCTATGTGGTGGCGAAGGAGATCTCCTACGAAGACGTCCGCATGATGCTGGAGAAGATGGCGGATCGCCTGTTCGAGCATCCCGCGACCGTGCTGGTCGTCACCAATCTCTATTACGCCGAGGCGCCGTGGCTGACGCCGCGCTCCGTTACCTCGGCGCAGGGGCTGATCTGGAAGGATGTCGCGCTGTCCGGCAACACCGCGCACGGCTTTGCCGAGCAGATCGGCGCGCTCGAAGGCTTTCTCGCCGAGCACTGGCGTGCCGGCATCAGCCCGAAGACCGGCAACCCCGTCTACATGCGGCCCGTGGTCCTGACCCTGCGGCGGGAGGACCATTCCTTCCTGCTCGATCCGATCATGCCGCGGCCGGGGCGGGTGATGGCCGATTACGATCTCGTCATCGCCTCGCAGCCCTATCGGGCGCGGGCGAGCGTCGAGTTCAAGGCCTCCAAGGTGGTGACGCCGCTGGTGCGCGCGCTCCGGCCGGGCGGCCGGCTGATCGGCATCCATTCGCATGGCCACGATCCCGGCATCGAGATCATCGACCGGCTCTGGCCCGGCGACGATCCGTTCAAGACCGACCGCTACGCGATCCTGCGCCAGGTCAAGCACGAGCTCGGCGCGGCCGCGCGCTACTACAATTTCAACGCTTCATCCGACGCGCGCTCGATCTTCCGCTACCACATGCACACGCTGCCGGACGAAGTCTCCGGCCCGATCGGCACCTCGACCCTGTTCGCCGCCTGGAATGCCGCGATCTATGTCGCGCAGGTCGAGGACGTCAGGCTGTCGGAGGTGGTGCGCGACGGCCGCTATCTCGAGGCCACCGATCGCGTGCTGAAGCAGCATGGCGGGCTCTGGTTCAACGACGAGACCTATGTGATCTCGCGCCGCCGCGCGCCGGCCTGATGAGGCATGCCGATGTCCCCGCCGCCCGATCGTCTGATGTCGCTGCTGTCCTCAGCGTCAGTGGAGGTCTCCTCGCACGGACACCAGCTCGGCGAGCTGAAGGCCGGTTTCGCCGCCGGCACCGACGTCACCATCACCTTCCTGCCGGGCGACAACCCTTCCCGCAATGTCGCGACAGCGGCGGCGCTGCGCCGCGCCGGCTTCAATCCCGTGCCCCACATCGCCGCGCGCGAGATCGCCTCACGCGAGGTGCTCGATGATTTTCTCGCGCGGCTTCGCGGCGAAGCCGACATTGCTCGCGTGCTCCTGATCGCGGGCGACGTCGCGGGCGCCCGGGGGCCGTTCAAGTCGAGCCGCGACGTCGCGGCCAGCGGCCTGCTACAAGAACACGGTATTGCCCGTGTCAGCGTCGCCGGTCATCCCGAGGGCCATCCTTATCTGGACGAGGCGGGCATGCTGGCCGCGCTCGCAGCCTGGCGCGACTGGGGTCGCGACGCCAACATCAGGATCGATATCGTCACCCAGTTCTGCTTCGAGAGTGCGCCGATCGTGGGCTGGCTCGCAGCGCTGCAGGCAAGCGGCATCGACCTTCCGGTGATCGTCGGCCTCGCGGGTCCTGCGACAATGGCGACGCTGACGAAATTCGCGCTTCGCTGCGGCATCGGCAATTCGATGCGTGCGCTGCGCGGCAGGATCGGCCGCTACGGCCGGCTGCTGACCGATGCCGGGCCCGACGAGGTCATGGAGGGGTTGGCTTCCGCGCCGGCATCGGCAACGGCCGCGATCGCCGGCTTCCACCTGTTTCCGTTCGGCGGCTTGCGCAAGACCGCGAACTGGCTGCGCGCGTATCTGAAGGAAGCGCTTCCGCAGGCGCTGGATTCGACGGCCCCATGATCGGGGGGCGGAGATACGAAAGCAAAGGCGTCCGCCAAGGCGGACCGAGGCTGGTGGCGCTCGACCCCCGAAGCGCCCGTGACATGAATGCGGCGGCTCGATCGGTCCGACCGATCAGCGGCACACTCACTCACCTAACCAGCCTCGGTCCTCAGCCCCCGCCGACCGCGCGCATTTTCTTTAGCGGCTTGATGCCCGTTCCCGCCACAGTTAAACCGCATCTCGGCCGAACTTCATCGCATCTCTGTTGCGCCACCGTCACACTGATTGCCGCTTCGGATTGCGTTAGTGCATTCATGCGTGCAGTCCGCTCCGTAGTTTTCCTGGGTTTGAAACGGTCTCGATGCCGAAGCTCTTCACCGATCCCGCCGCCATCGCCGAGGATATCATTCGCGACGTCGGCAGGACTCTGGTGGTCGGACTGCCGCTCGGACTGGGCAAGGCGAACCATATCGCCAATGCGCTCTATGCCTGCGCGGCTGCCGACCGCTCCATCAATCTCACCTTCTTTACCGCGCTGACGCTCGAGAAGCCCAGGCCGAACAATCTGCTGGAGCGGCGCTTCATCGCGCCGGTGATCGACCGCCTGTTCGGCGACTATCCCGAACTCGCCTATGCGGAAGCGCTGCGCGCCGGGACGCTGCCACCCAACATTCGCGTCAACGAATTCTTCTTCCTGGCGGGGCGGTGGCTGCATGTTGCCGCGGCCCAGCAGCATTATGTCGCCGCCAACTACACGCATGCTCCTTCCTATCTGTTGTCCGCCGGGGTGAATGTCGCCCTCCAGCTCGTGGCCAAGCGCGTCGTCGACGGCGCGCCGCGCTA
>NZ_JAFAVV010000768.1 GCF_019242285.1 Bradyrhizobium sp. | reverse complement strand
TCGACCTCGATCACGGTATCGATATGCTCGAGCACTGCGACGCGTTTCTCGTTCGGGGCTGCAATGATGATCTGCAGGCCGAGCTTCTTGTAGAAGCTCATCATCTGGCGCTGGTTCTTGCCGTCCATCTTGGAGAACGCCTCGTCGAAGATCGCGAGCGCCATGCCCGACGGCTTGCTGCTCTTGGTCGTTCCGCTGCCATAGACCGACGCCAGCGAGGCACCGATCGCGACATAGATCGGCACCTGCTGCTCGGCGCCCGAGCCGGTGCCGCGCCGGGTTTCCCATCGCGTGGTCCGCCCGGTCGTGACGTCCTGCATGTGGATCTCGAAGGTGAAGAAGTTGCGGTAGTCCTCGAACTCGCTGAAATCCTTCTCCGGATCCTCCAGGAGGGCCTCGATCTCGCGCAGCGTGTCGCGGTGGGGAAACTCGTTCGGCACCTCGTCGCCCTTGAACAGCATGTCGAGCGCCTCAGGCGAGGTCTTGGCGATCTCGATGATCTTCAGGATCGGCTGGAATTCGGCAAGCCGCGTGTGATGGAAGGAGTATTTCTCGTTGTGGAAGGGATGATCGGCGAGCCCGCGGTTCATCGCCGTCAGCTCGCGCTCCATCTTGCTGATCCGCGAGGTCAGCGCATTGATGAAGCCGCCACGCAGCAGCGTCGCGGCCTTCTCCGCCGCCTCGCGCGCCTGCCGCTCGTAGCGCCGGAGCTCATTGGTTTCCATCTCGGCGATCAGCGCGTCCATCCATGGCTTGACCTCGCGCAGCGGCTCGCTCTCGATGCCGACCTGCGAGACGACGCCGAACCGGTCGAAATAGCCGCTGAGCGCCTGCCGGACCTGACGCTCGATGCGGACGCGGTCGGTCTCCGCGACATCGGCGGCCCTGGTCGCGGCCTCGGCGATCGCGCGGTGACGATCCTTGTCCGATCCGGCCGCATCGAACCGGCTGCGATACGCGGCGCGGCCCGCGTGCCGGTCGTACAGCAGCACGATCTTCTTGTAGAATGACCAGGCCAGCCGGGCGCTGAGCCGGGAGCCGGGCATGGCCTCGCCGCCCTCGATCGTCCGCTTGGCGTTCTCGGCCTCGACCAGGTGCCGATTAAAGACGCCCCGTTGCGCCTGGCGCTGCTCCAGCCGAACGCCACGCAACCTGCGCTGCTCCTTCTGCTTGTCGCGCAGGCCGCCGTCGCCTTCGCCATCCAGCGCGGCGATCCGCCGCTCGGCCTCGTCCCTCTCCTGCTTGACCGCCGCGAATTCGCCGGCGATGACGGCAAAGGTCGTGGATCGATCGTCGAACAGCCGCCGCAGCTCGACATGGGCGGCATCCGCCAGCCGTGCCGCGGCCTCGCTGCGGGCCCTTGTCTCCGCGAGACGCTCGACCTCGTCCGTCATCTCGCGCAGCCATTGCATCTGGGCATTCTTGCCGATCTTGAAGCTCGACGGCTCTGCGGCGCGGTGGGTCCGGACCAGCCCGTCGTCGTAGAGGCCATCCTTCATCAGGGCCCGGCCCGGCAGGTTGAATTGATCGAGCGTCTCGGCGAGCCGGACCGAGCCGTGCCTTCTTGCGATGAAGGCCATTGCATCCGCGTCGTCTGACTTGAACAGGGAGGGGAACGTGCCCGGCAGCGGCGGCGGCCGCAGCGGGTCGAGCTTGTTGAGGCTCACCAGCGATGCGCCGCGGAACTCGCGTCGTCCCTCCTTGAACAGCGCGGTCGCGCGCGCAATGTCGTTCCGATCGACGAAGATCGCCTCCCGGTCGCGGCCCAACAAGCCTTCGGCCGCCGCGGTCCAGGTCGGATCGGACACCTCGACGAGCTCGCACAGCACCCGCGGGTTCATGCCGGCCTGTCTGAGCCTGCGGCAGAGATGAAGCGTGGCATCGCCCAGATGCGCGGCGCCCGCGCCGCTGGCATGACGCTGCAGCCGCTCCCTGAGCTGCACGACTTTGGCCTTCTCGTCGTCGGCCTGCCGGATCAACTGCCGGCGCGCCTCGTCGACCTTCTCCAGCAGACTTCGATCGAGCGCCAGCAGCGCCTGCTCGGCGGTCTGCAGCGCCTGGGTGGACCGGTCGATCGACGCGTCGCGGCCGATACCGGTTAGCTGCATCAGCGCCGGGACGAGCTCATCGAAGCCGAAACCGGTCATCGCACAGAGCGGCTGTAGTGCCTTGACCGCTGCAAGCCTGTTCTCGAACGTGCTGGTGGCGCGCTGCATGGCCTGCGCAGCCGCATCGCGGGTCTGGACCAGCGAATTTCGGCCCGATCGCGCGTCATGCTCGCCGATCGCCCGGTCGAGCCGCGCGATCTCGGCATCGATGCCGGCGATCTCCTCCTCCAGGAAGTTGAGCTCGGTCTCGGCCGCCTCGCGCTTCGCGGTCTCCTCGGCCAGCCGTGCGACCTGGATGTCATACGCCGCCCGCGCGGACAGCCAGGCGCCGCGCCGTGCGATCCACTGCTCGCGCGCCTTGCGCTCGTGGGCGAGCGCCAATTCGCCAAGAATGGCGCGCAACGCGATCAGCGCCTCGAGCTTCTCGCGCATCGTCTTGATGGTGTCGTTGATGTTGCGATAGGTGCGGATCGACTCGCGCAGCTCGCCGACCCGCATGTTGTTCTTTTCGAGGATGTAGTTGCGCACGAACTCGGTTGCGGTCTGGTCGTGGTCGAGCGTCATGGCGTTCACGACCGCCTTCTGCAGGGAATTGGCGTTCTGCTCGCCGACGACGGAAGCGTGCGGCACCAGCTTGCGCATATACTCGCGTACGTAGTCGATCGCCTTATCGCGGTGATTGACGAAGTTGCCCTGCCCGACCGAGGCCACGATCCGCCCGCGAACGACGTCCCACTCGGCCGGAAACTGCTTGCCATCACGCGTCTCGATAAAATCGGCAGAGGTCAGGATCTTGCCGGTGACGACGAAGCGCGCCAGCACCGTTTCGTTGCTTTCGGAGCGGCGGGCCTCGATGGCCATGCCGATCGATACCGGTGGGCGCTGTCCGTCGGTGTCGACGAAACCGAGGCAGACATAGGTGCGTGCCTGCTCGCGCTTGCGCTGGTCCTCGCCGAGCGTTCCGAGACAATAGTCCAGCACGCTGCGCTTGGAGGCGCCGCGGCTCCTGCCCTTGTCGCCGGCCACCGCGTTGAGGCGCTGGACGTTGCGGTTGCCGCCCGTGAGGACGACCTGGGCCATGTCCAGGATCGTCGACTTGCCCGACCGGTTCTCGCCGAAGACCCCGACATGCCCGGATATGTCGACGTCTTCGACGTCGAACAGGTGCCAGTTGACCATGGCGGCGTGGCGCAATTCCATCATGCCTCGTCTCCATCGGCCGCCGCGAGGCCGACCTCCTGCGTGCGCACATAGCGTTCGATTCGCGCCAGCGCGTCGGCGCCGCTGATCAGCTTGATCATCGGGCGGATCGCGACCTCGAAGTCCTGCGCGTCGGCATCGTAGTCGCTGACGTCGACGAGACCGCGTTGCGCCGCCTCCTCCAGGATCTCGCGAAACCGACGCGTCGATATCGCGCTGGAATCGTTCCGCTGCACCATCTCCTTGTAGCGGTCGAACAGCGTGTTCAGCGTCGTCAGCACGACAGCCCGATCCTCGACCGCGCCGACATTGACCTCGTCCTGCCAGTGCGAGGCGAGCACGAGGATGACGATGGTTTCGTCGAGCTTCATCTTCGGCAGCGGAACGTCCTCGCCGAGCGCGGTGATGCCAGCCCATTGCGCCTCGGCGTCGCGGTGGACGCGATAGCCGCAACTGTCGAAGAAGCCGTCGATCACGGCTCTGAAGCGGCCGTCCATCACGGTGCCGTAGACCGTGCTGGTCCTGGGATCGCCGGCGAACACGAATTGCTTGCGCAGCAGGAAATGCAGCGCCTTGCGCAGGTCGCCCGCCTTGTCCGCACCGTAGGTCCGCTCGATCGACTCGAATTCGCTAAGCATGGAGCCGCCTCACGGAAGCTGTGGCCTGCCGGCGGATGATGAAGTTGGCACAGCGCAGCCAGTCGCTGTCATGCGGAGGGGTGTCGGGCGCGAATTCGAGCTCGAAATGCCGCGCAATCTCGGCCGGCACGTCCCTGGTCAGCGCGAAGCGGCGCGCCGCGTCGAAGGCCAGAAAGTCGTCGATGGACATAAGCGCAATGAACCGCGCCTCCCGGGTCGCGCCCGGCGGCACCTGCCGCTCCAGGAAACCGCGCACCTGTGTCGGCCCCGGCGCAATCCGTGCGATGTACGCCAGCCGAAGCTGCTTCCTGATCTCGTACAGCGGGTCATTCGGCCGCTCGCCGAGCGGTTGCGCTTCCATGGGTTTCCGCGGCTCGCGGCTCGGCGCCTGGTGGTGCTCGGACCAGGGCGCCCGCATCGGCTCGAGGCTCCATTCGAGGGTCGCGTTCGGCGATCGTCCGTTCACGATCAGTCGGTCGAGCCGGCCGACGAGATCGCCTGCCCGCCCGACCAGTCCCTGGGTGCCGCGCTCAGCATATTTGATCGTATTGCGCACGCGGGATTCGAGCTGGCGGCGGAACGCCTCGATCCGCTCGAACATCTCGCCGATCTGGCCGAAGGTGCTTTCGATGGCGAGCAGGTCGCCCTCGGCCTCGAGCGCCGCTTCCGACAGCGAGCCGGAGATGCCGGCGGCACGATACTCCTCCGACAGCACCTGCATCGTGGCCGGCGTATGGGCGATCCTGCGCGCGGTGTCGACGATGGAGTCGCGGAAGCGATACGGATGGTTGAAAGTGAGGATCGATTCGAAGTCCTTGAGCAGCAACTGTCCCACGAACTCCTCGAAGAAAGCCTCCAGCCGGTCGCCGACCGTCTTCGACTCCATCACGGCGCGGCGGATGCGCTTGAGATCCGAGAGGATGGCGCGCAGGCTGCGGGTGAACTGGTCGACCTGGTTCCGCGCCTCCCGCAGCGCCAGCGCGACCTCGCGTTGCCTGCGGTCGACGACGTCGGGGCTCAGCTTCTCCACGGCTTCGAGGTTCAGCCGAACCGTGACGATCAGGCCGCCGAAACGCTGCGAGACGTCGCGGTTCAGGCTCGAAAGCCGTTGGATCACGAGCAGCGGCCCCATCGGCATGTCGACGGTGACCCTGAGCCCGTATTCCTCCTCCTCGAGCCAGCCCCACCCGACCAGTCGGGCGTAGATCTGCCTGGCGATCATCAACGCCTTGTCGGCGGTCTCGCTGCCGTCCGCCGAGGCCCGCTTGATGCGGCGCCGCCCGGCCGAAATCACCTCGGGCAGCGCCTCGCCGAAATCATCGTCCTCGTTCCATAGCGTCGGATTGGCCCGCATCACGTCGTAGACGGCGTGCGTCACCTCCTGCGGCGTCGGAAAGGCCGGCGCGCCGGTGAAGTAGCGGTCGTAGAGGTCCAGCAGACACGCCGCGTAGAGATGCTTGTGCTCGCGCGAGAACGCGAGGAATGCCTCGTCATGAAGATATCGAAACAGCACCGCCTGCACTCCGAACGGACGCCCGCCACCCCGGATCGGCAGGCCGATTTTTCCCTGATCGTTCCCTTTCCGTTCGGGTTTAGAGCTACAGGGCGGTGGTTGTCCACCGTCCCTGCCGCCAACCCCCTGCTTTGTTTGGAGGGCTTCTTCCCGTCTCCCGTCGGAGTTCGGCTAAGCTATTGATCCTACTCCAGATCACCCGGCGTCATCGCGAACGCCAGCGCGTAGCGGCCCCTAGTGACGGTCTCCTGCGCGCCGAGATTTCTCAGCGCAGCAGTGCCGAGGCCCGTCTCGAGGGCCAGTTCCACGGCATCTGATTCGTAGCCGGAAATCAGGACGACCCAGTCGGCCGCGGCGTCGGCGCTGCGGATGCGCTGCTTGGCGGTGGGTGCTGCGGTCCGCGGCGTATCCGTGATCAGGAGGTGTGCGCCGGTCAATCCCGGCTGGACCGCCAGGCGCTCCAGCGCCTCGGTCAGCGCCCTCAGCAGTTGGCGCTCCTCCCCCGGGGCGTGGCGACAGCCGGATGGTCGCGAGCGACGCCGCGACCCCTGCCCCGAAGCTCGCCGCCATCCAGCATAGCCGCCTCGGGCGATGGGAGCGTAGACATCGCTTTCAGCCTTTGTCCGGCGGCTCTATTAGCACCTGTCCGTCCACAAAACGGCCGGACAATTCCATCCTTTTCCGCCTGGAGAACAAATGACTGGCACGATCCTGGTCCTGAACGGACCGAACCTCAACCTGCTCGGCGTGCGCGAGCCCGAGCTCTACGGCCACCATACGCTGGAGGACATCAGGACACTCTGTGTCGAGCGAGCAAGCAGCCGCGGCCTCGAGGTCGACTTCCGGCAATCCAATTCGGAGGCGACGCTGATCGACTGGCTGCACGAGGCCCGTGGCATGATGATCGGCGTCGCGATCAATCCCGCGGGCCTTTCGTTCCATTCGGTGCCGCTACTCGATGCGGTCAAGATGTTCGACGGACCAAAGGTCGAGGTCCACATCACAAACATCCATAGACGCGAGCCGATGTATCAGAAGTCACTGATTTCGCACGGCGTCACCGGCGTGATCGCAGGCCTTGGTGCATCTGGCTATGCGCTCGCGATCGAGGCGATCGCCGAGCTTGCAGGCTCGGCAAGGACGTGAACTTCAGATCGTAAGGCGAGGGCCCGAAGCACCTCGCCCTTTTAGGACGAGGTGCTCCCGGAGAGACCGGTACTCATACGCTCAATCCGATCTCGTCCGAGAGAATGCACGCGAAGGTTAAACAAACCGACAAGTGCACCGCCTTTCTTTCATGTTCCCCGGATAGCCATGCGATAGGCGAGCCGGCGCGTCTCGGCCGGCGCGATATGCATCAGGCCCGGCTTGTGGGTGAAATCGCCGGAAAACGCCTCAGGGCTGGCAAATCCGCGCCAGGGCTCGATGCAGATGAAAGCCGCGCCTTCAGGTTTGGACCAGATCCCGAGTTCCTGGAATCCGTCCCAGGCGATCTCGATCGACGGACCGTGCGCCGCCTGATAGCGCACCGATGTGCTCGCGAGCCGGTCGAAGATGACGGCATCATCATCGAACAGCCGCGCCGATAGCGGCAAGCTGTCGCCATGGACGGGACTCGGCTCCGGCGCTGCCCGCATCAGGCCGCCACGCAGCCGCCTGACAGGAGCAGGCTCGTCATTCGCAAAGACGATCTCGTAGTCCTCCTTGGCGAGGCTGGGCAACAGTGGCCAGTTGAACGCCGGATGGGCCCCGATCGAGGCCGGCAGCATGTCCTCACCCGTGTTGGTGACGTCGAGCGTGACATCGAGGTCCGAACTGGCCACGGCGAAGCTGACCACCAAACGAAACGCAAAGGGATAGCGCTTGCGTGTCTCGCCATTGTCGGTGAGCACCAGCGAGCAGGATCTCGTCTCGCGCGCCAGCCAGTCGAACCTCAGGTCGCGCGCGAAACCATGCTGCGTCATCGGCCAGCTCCTGCCGTCATGGCGCAGTTCGTCCTGGTTGAGCCGCCCGACGATCGGGAACAGCAGCGGGGCATGCCGCGGCCACGCTGGTCCGGCCTGCCAGAGCAGCTCGAAGCCTGCGGCATTTTTCAGCGAGCAGAGCTCGGCCCCATCGGCCTTGATGGTCGCCGCAATTCCTTTGTCGCGAAGCGTCCAGATGTTCCCGTCCATGTGATGTTCCAGCCACCATCGGCCCCGCCGTGCTATGTCATAGTCGTGCACGACCGGCTCGTGCAATGGGTCAGGACGCACGCATATCCGGAGGCGCTGCAATGTTGACGTTCAATTTGAGGGGACGGGTGGCGCTGGTGACCGGAGGCTCGCGTGGCATTGGCGCTGCGATCTGCCGCAGCCTGGCGGAGGCCGGCGCCGCCGTCGCCGTCAACTACCGTGAGCGCGCCGATGCGGCCAACCAGCTCGTGACCGAGCTGCGCGGCAGAGGCGGCGCCCGCGCCCTGCCCGTGGCTGCCGACGTCTCACGACCTGACGAAGTCGGGAAAATGGTGGATGCCGTGCAGTCCGAGCTCGGGCCGATCGACATTCTCGTCAACAATGCCGGCATCGCGATCGTGCGCGGCGTCGACGATCTCACCGAGGCCGATTTCGACCAGACCATCGCCGTGAACCTGAAATCCGCCTTCCTCTGCACCCAGGCCGTGCTGCCGTCGATGCGGACCAGGAAATGGGGCCGCATCGTCAACATCTCCTCGGGCGCCGCCCGTGGCGCCGGTGCGATCGGACCGCACTACAATGCTTCCAAGGCCGGCATGGAGGGATTGACCCGCGGCTATGCCGCGCGACTGGTGAAGGAAGGCATCACCGTCAATGCGATCGCCCCTTCGCTGATCGAGACCGACATGATGAGCGGCCGGCCCGAGCTGGCGAGCCGTATTCCCCTGGGCCGGCTCGGCAAGCCTGAGGAGGTCGCCAAGGCGGTC
>NZ_JAFAVV010000341.1 GCF_019242285.1 Bradyrhizobium sp. | reverse complement strand
CAAGGACATCTTCCAGGATGTGTTCGACCGCGAGTTCAAGAAGGAGTTCGAGGCCAAGAAGCTGACCTACGAGCACCGCCTGATCGACGACATGGTGGCGGCTGCGCTGAAATGGTCCGGCGGCTATGTCTGGGCCTGCAAGAACTATGACGGCGACGTGCAGTCGGACACGGTGGCGCAGGGTTACGGCTCGCTCGGCCTGATGACCTCGGTGCTGCTCACCCCCGACGGCAAGACGGTGGAGGCGGAAGCCGCCCACGGCACCGTCACACGCCACTATCGCGAGCACCAGAAGGGCAAGGAGACCTCGACCAACTCGATCGCCTCGATCTTCGCCTGGACCCGCGGGCTCGCGCACCGCGCCAAGCTCGACAACAATCCACAGCTTGCGACGTTCGCCGACACGCTGGAGAAGGTCTGTGTGCAGACGGTGGAGGACGGCAACATGACCAAGGACCTCGCGCTCCTGGTCGGCGCCGACCAGCGCTGGCTCTCCACCACCGGCTTCCTCGACAAGGTCGCGGACAATCTGACCAGGGCGATGGCGGCCTGAGGGAGCCGTCACTGCGAGCAGAATCCGTAGGTGGGCTAAGCGGCCACGTGAACAGCAGTTCGCCACGCAACGACCGAAGCGTGCCCACCATTTCGAAACCATGCTATCGACAATGGTGGGCACGGCGCTCGCGTGCCTTAGCCCACCCTACGACTGCTACGTATTGGGGAGCACAGCCATGCAGAGGCGAAGCGCGTTTTCATTGGTCCTATCGTCAGCTCTGATCGCAGTCCCGGCGGCGGCCGAATCGCTCTCGCCCGATGCGCTCGCAGCACTGCCGCCGGGCGCGACCATGGTGCTGAAGGCGCATGCGGTCGGTCAGCAGATCTACGAGTGTAAGACAGATGCCGGCGGCAAGCTCGCCTGGATCTTTCGCGAGCCGGTCGCCACCCTGACCGTGGACGGCAAGGTCATAGGCCACCACTTCGCCGGGCCGACCTGGGAGCTCGACGACGGCAGCGCCGTGGTCGGCAAGGCGGTCGACAACGCGCCCGGCGCCAAGGCGAGCGACATCGCCTGGCTGAGGCTCGAGGTCGTTTCGCACAAGGGCGATGGCGGCCTGCTCGCCAAGATCGACACGGTGCAGCGGATCAACACGATGGGCGGCGTGCTCAACGACAGCTGCGACCGTCCGGGCACGACCCGCGGCATGCCCTATGCCGCGGACTACGTGTTCCTGCGCAAGAGCTAGGCGTCATGCTGTTCATGGTGATCGAGCGTTTTCGGGATCGCGACCCGATTCCGGTCTATCGGCGGGTCCGTGATGCCGGGGTGAAATTCCCCGAAGGCCTGAAATACATCGGAAGCTGGATCGAGCCGAATTTCGATCGCTGCTTCCAGCTCATGGAATGCGACGACGCCCGGCTGCTGCAGGAGTGGATCCTGAACTGCCAGGGATTCGGGATGACCTTCGAGATCGTGCCTGTCGTCCCGAGCCAGGAGACGCGCGAGGTGGTCGCGCCTTACCTCGACCCGAAATAGCTCACCCGCGAAATTGAGGGGTCGTATCGGGCGCAGCTTCGCTGTAAAGCCCTGCCCGGACGTCGATTTGCAGCCGGGCCCTAAGATCCGGCGGAGCCCGAGAGGACCGCTCATGCCGACCTATCGCTCACGAACCACCACCCACGGCCGCAACATGGCGGGCGCCCGCGGCTTGTGGCGCGCGACCGGCATGACCAATGAGGATTTCGGCAAGCCGATCATCGCGGTGGTCAACTCGTTCACGCAGTTCGTGCCGGGCCATGTCCACCTGAAGGACCTCGGGCAGCTCGTGGCCCGCGAGATCGAGAAGGCCGGCGGCGTGGCAAAAGAGTTCAACACCATCGCGGTCGACGACGGCATCGCCATGGGCCATGACGGCATGCTCTACAGCCTGCCCTCGCGCGAACTGATCGCCGACAGCGTCGAGTACATGGTCAATGCCCATTGCGCCGACGCCATGGTCTGCATCTCCAATTGCGACAAGATCACGCCGGGCATGCTGATGGCGGCGATGCGGCTGAACATCCCTGCGGTGTTCGTCTCCGGCGGGCCGATGGAATCCGGCAAGGTCAACATCAAGGGCAAGGTCCGCGCGGTCGACCTGATCGACGCCATGGTCGTGGCCGCCGACGACAAGGTCAGCGACGGCGACGTCGAGATCATCGAGCGCTCGGCCTGCCCGACCTGCGGCTCCTGCTCCGGCATGTTCACCGCCAATTCGATGAACTGCCTCACCGAAGCGCTCGGCCTGTCGCTGCCGGGCAACGGCTCGGTGCTGGCGACCCACGCCGACCGCAAGGGCCTGTTCGTGGAGGCCGGTCATCTCGTCGTCGACCTGGCGCGGCGCTATTACGAGCAGGACGATGCCGGCGTGCTGCCCCGCAATATCGCGAACTTCAAGGCGTTCGAGAATGCCATGAGCCTCGACATCGCCATGGGCGGCTCGACCAACACCGTGCTGCATCTCTTGGCCGCCGCGCATGAGGGCGAGATTCCCTTCACCATGAAGGACATCGACCGGCTGTCGCGCAAGGTTCCGGTGCTCTGCAAGGTCGCGCCCTCGGTCGCCGACGTGCACCTGGAGGACGTTCACCGCGCCGGCGGCGTGATGGCGATCATGGGCGAGCTCGACCGCGCCGGCCTCATTCATTCCGAATTGCCGAGCGTGCATTCGGCGAGCCT
>NZ_JAFAVV010000683.1 GCF_019242285.1 Bradyrhizobium sp. | reverse complement strand
CAGATATCATGTCATATAACAGGCTATCGAAGCCTGTTGGTATGCATGCAGGTTTGATTGTCTGGTTCATTCCTCCATGTTAAGAAGGCTTTGCTGACACAGGAACGTTCGAGGCGCCAAGCCGCAATGCTCGAAAATCTGGAACTGCCAAACAACGACCGACCGATTTATCAGCGTTTGGCGGATGCCATCGGTGAGCGAATTGCTCGCGGTGAACTGGCGGAAGGCGATCGGCTGCCACCGCACCGGGAAATCGCGCGCCTGCTCGGCATCAATGTTACGACTGTCACGCGTGCCTTCTCGGCATTGCAGCAGCGTGGACTCGTGGAGGCGCGTCCTGGTCGCGGAACCCTTGTCGCCGGCAAGGAGACGGAGGAGGGCGGTTTCAAATCGGCTCCCAGCGACGAGGCGGGGCTCATCGATCTGTCTGTCAATAGGCCGGCGACGTCGGCCTATCGCGAAGCGCTCTCGCTGCTGCTGCCGCACATCGCAAAGGATCGCCGGTTTGGCGCCTTGCAGGACTACCATCCTCCTGAAGGTCCGGAATGGGCGCGCGCCGCGGTGGCGGATTGGCTCGATGGTGTCACTGGAGATGGTGACGCCGGTCGCGTCGTCCTGACCGACGGCGCCCAGCATGGCCTTGCCTGCGTGTTGCGGGCCTTGACGCAGCCCGACGATATCGTGCTCGCCGATTCCATCACCTATCAAGGCATCAGCGCCCTTTGCCGGTCACAAGGCATCGACCTGCGCGGAGTGTCGATTGACCGGGAAGGCATGCGGCCGGACGCTTTCGAGGCCGCTTGCGCGACCTTGCGCCCTCGTGCGGTTTTCCTCGTACCCAGCCTGCACAATCCGACAACGGTGACATTGAGTGAAGAGCGCCGCCGCGCACTCGCCGCGATCGCGCGCCGCCACAACGTGCTGATCATCGAGGACGATGTCTATCGTCCGTTGCTCGATCGTGCCGTTCCGTCTTTTGCCGCCCTGGAGCCCGAACTCACCGTCCACATCAGCGGCCTGTCGAAATGCATAGCGCCCGGCCTGCGCTACGGGTTCGTGGTGGCGCCGCGCGCGGTCCTGGGCAATGTCGCGGCGGCGCTGCGGATTGATTGCTGGAGCATCAGCCCGCTCACGGCGCTGATCGCCACCATTTTGCTGGAAGAGGGGACCGCGAAGCGCATCATCGAGGTCCAGCGCGAGGAACTGCGCCGGCGGCAGGCCATCTTGCGCGACGCGCTCTCGACATTCGATGTTCAGACCCACGAGACCTCGCCTCACGCTTGGTTGCATTTGCCCGAACCCTGGCGCGGCGCCGCTTTTGCCCGCGCCTGTCGTCAGCGCGGCGTAGGCGTGCTTCCTGCGGATGCGTTCGCCGTGGGACGCGAAACTCTCGCCCATGCTGTGCGCATCAATGTGGGCGCCGCTCCGTCATCCGGCGAATTGCGGCAGGCGCTTTCGATCATGACCGACTTGCTGAATGCAGGTCATTATGAAATCTCGGGCGCGGTCTGAGGCGTTGTGGCGGAATTGATCAAAACGGACGTCGCGATCGTCGGGGCCGGAATCATCGGGCTTGCGATCGCATTTCGGCTGGCCGCGGATGGCCGCGAGGTTGTTGTCATCGACCCGAACGAGCCGGGTTCGGGCGCCTCCTACGGCAACGCCGGGACATTGGCTCCCTACGCCTGTGCACCGGTCGGCAATCCCGATGTCTTACGAAATCTGCCAAACCTACTTTTCAATCCGGACAGCCCTCTCGCCGTGAGGCTGGCCGGCTTGCCCGCGCTCATTCCCTGGCTGTCGCGCTTCCTTTGGCAATCCACGCCCGCCCGCGCGCGCTGCAACGCACACGCGCTGGCAGATTTGCTGAAAGATGCGATGCCGACTTGGCGTGAGCTCGCAGAGCAGGCTCGACTTTCGGACCTTCTGCGATATGAGGGCTGCCTTTACCTCTATCGGGGAAAAATGCCGCGAGAAGGCGACGAGTGGGGTGCTCGGCTGCGAAACGAGCTCGGTGTTCGACATGAGCGGTTGACGTCAGAAGAGGTCGCAAGGCTGGAGCCTGCGCTTCCTCCGGCGGCCGGGGGCATTTTTTTCCCCGATGCGGCTCATGCCGTCGATCCCGCCGCGCTGACCAGCCGACTGGCGGCCGCGGCCACGGCAAGAGGCGCTTCGTTCCAGCGCGCTTATGTCGATCGGCTGGAACCGCAGGACGGCGGACGAATCCGCTTGCTGTGCCGCGATCACATGATCGAAGCGCACACGGTTGTCCTCGCAGCCGGTGCCTGGTCGCGCTCTCTGGCCGAACAAGGTGGCGACGACATTCCTCTCGACACGGAGCGCGGCTACCACATCGAATTCGCGATGGACGCCTGTCCGATCAAGAGGCCGGTCAGCCCGGTTGATCTGGGCTTCTATGTCACACCCATGGCCAGCCGCTTGCGGGTTGCAGGAACGGTCGAACTCGGCGGCCTCTCAGCGCCGCTCAATCCAAAGCAGATTGCCCTTCTGGAGCGAGGCGTCCGTAAGCTCTTGCCAGATCTCGGCCCCGTACAATCCCATTGGCTCGGCTTTCGACCCTCTCTTCCCGACTCGCTGCCCGTCATTGGACCCAGCCGGCGCTATCCGAACCTTATCCACGCTTTTGGCCATGGACATCTCGGCATGACCTTGGCCGGCGCCACGAGCCGCATCGTCGCAAGTCTCGTCGAAAGGCGAAATGACGCTCCGAATCTCGACGCCTTTCGGCCTGACCGGTTTGCTTGAGCGTTTTTCGCTGTCGAGCCGGAGAGCAAGGGGTTGCAAAACCAAAGCGTGAACCCGTCAAATCGCCACTTCCAACGAATGTCGGTATCGGTGGTTGCGCCTCCAGTAGTGAAATCCCAGTTTTCGGCGTAGCTGAAATTGTAGATTTTGGCCCAGAAAAGTCGAAAATGGTTTATCTTTCAGTGGGGATTGACTGACGCTCTCTCCGCCATTCGCGCGATTTTGTGCGCCAATCTACGATTTTGCACTGTTTCTTGCGCGATTGCGCAGCGTGGGTCTCGATCTTTGCGCAGGGCGGCGCAATCGTGTGCCATCTGCCCAAGCAGTGCGATGTCGCTGGTGCGCGCCATGACCCCTCTCCAGCTTGATCAATCCCGCGGACCTCAAACATCTCTGATCAATAGGGAGTGAGCGACGAGATGTGCCCCCGCTGACGTGGAAGTCGCCATCGAGCGCGCATTCGCGCGATCCGTTGGCTCGCAATGACAACGAGGTATTGGAGCGCGAAGGAAGGCGCAGAGATCAGAGACAATCCTCGATCCGGATCGGCAGCTTGCGAACGCGCTTGCCGATGGCGTCGTTGACCGCGTTGGCGATCGCGGCCTGGATGCCGGCGGTCCCCAGCATGCCGATGCCCTTGACTCCGCCAGGCAGATGCGGGTCGTTCTCGTCGATCATGGCGATGTCGAACGCGGGCATGTCGGCATGAACCGGAATGAGATAGTCGGTGAACGATTTGCCGAGGATGCTCCCAGTCGTGGCATCGGTCACCGTCTCTTCGTGAAGCGCCATGCCGATGCCGCCGATGAGGCCGCCAATATACTGGCTCCTGGCCAGCAACGGATTGAGGATGTGCCCGGCCGCAAAGGCGCCGCAGACGCGACGGACGCGGATCTCCCAGAGCTCGGGGTCGACGCCGATCTCGACAAAGATCGCGCCATATCCCATGCCGGTTGCCGCGAGCTTCTGATGATCGGTCGCCGGAATCTCGCCCTCCGCCTCGAGGCCGTTAGAGGTCGCACGCGCGAGCACGTCGGTGAGCCTTTCGCCGGCGTTGCCGGAACGGCTGCGGATCATTCCGTCGGCGAATTCGAGGTCTTCCGGCGGCTTGCCGCCAAGCGGCGAGGCCGGATCTGACGTTGCGATGCTCGTCAGAACCGCGCGCAGTTTCGACGTCGCGGCGTCCACGGCGGGAAAGATGCTCGCCGTGACCTGCGAGCCGCCGGAGAAGGGGCCGTCCGGCAAGTCGGTGTCGCCGAGCTCGACGGTGACCTTGTCCATGGGCAAGCCGAGCGCATCGGCCGCGATCTGGCCGAGCGCGGTGTAGGTGCCCGAGCCCATGTCCTGTGTGCCGCATTGGACCAGCAGTGAGCCGTCTGCGCGCAGCGCGACGCGCGCGCGGCAGGCCTGGCGGATCGCCGGATAGAGCGTGGTGGCCATGCCGAAACCGATTTTCCAGCGGCCGATCTTGGCGGCGGATCGCGTGCGACGCTCGGCCCAGCCAAACCGCTCCGCGCCGACGCGGTAGCATTCGCGAAGGCTGTTGCTGCTCCAGGGCCGGCCGTTCTCCTGGTCGTGATCGGCAAAATTGTTGAGGCGCAATTCGAGTGGATCGATCCCGAGCAGCTCGGCCGCTTCGTCCATCGCCGACTCCAGTGCAAACGTGCCGGGGGCCGTTCCTGGCGCGCGCATCGGAACCGGTTGCGGCTCGTTGGTGCGCACCAGGCGATGACGTGTGGTGACGTTGGGGCAGGCGTAGAGGAAGCGCGTGTAGACCGCCGTCGAGTCCGAAAATTCCGCATGGGTCGAGGTTTGCGCGACGACATCGTGCTCGATCGCCGTCAGGTGGCCATCGACGAAGCCGAGGGCGAGGTCTTGCGTCGTCTCTTGCCGCCGCCCGACCAGGGTGAACATCTGGGCGCGGGAAAGCTCGAGCCGCACCGGACGGTCCGTCTTTCGCGACGCCAGCATCGCCCAGAACATCCACGGCCACCACAGCTGTCCCTTGCAGCCGAACCCGCCGCCGAGATAGCGCGCCAGCACGCGGATGTCGGCGGGCGGCATCTCGAAGGCATGCGCGATGATCGCGCGGGTGCCGAAGATAGCCTGGGTACAGGTGTGGACCACGGCCTTCTTGCCTTCCCACCAGCAGACGACCGCGTGGGGTTCCATCGGATGATGGTTGTTAACGGCGGTCGTATAGCTGCGCCGAACCACGAGCTCGGCTTGGCCTAACGCCCTCGTGGAATCGCCGCGGCGGGTCGCGGCCGGGAAACGCCCGACCATCGCCGGCGCATAGGCCTGGTCCAGTGCCTGGTCCATCTGCGTCAGCGCCGTCCGCGCTGCGATCGAGACGTTTATCGCCTTCGCCGCTTCGCGGGCCTCCGATAGCGAGGCGGCGGCGACGAGCGCCACGGGCTGGCCGTGAAAATGGATGGCCTTCTCCCTGATCAGGCTAGTTGCCGCCGACGGCTTCAGTGACGCAGCATCGTCATGCGTGACAAGGGTGGGAAATCCCCGCAGCGCAGTAGCCCACGATGCATCGAGCGACTCCAGTTCGCCGCAGGAGACGGGCGATTCCACGAGGGCAGCGTGCAACAGGCCTTCCGGGCTGGTCTCGCCTTCATAGCGGGCCTGGCCGGTGACTTTGAGGACGCCTTCATAGCGCGCGATGGTTCGATCCTTCACGACTGGTCTCCGGCCGTTTGCAGGGCGCGAATGACGGCGTTGCGCAGTAAGGGGATTTTGAATGCGTTGCCTTCGAGCGGGCGCGCGCCTTCGATGGCCAGCTCGCCGGCTGCGGCGAAGGCCTGCTCCGTTGGTGCGCGGCCGATGAGCGCCGCCTCGCTTCTTCCGAGCCGCCAGGGCAGGGACGCGACGCCGCCAGCCGCAAGCCGCGCCTCGGCGATGACGCCATCCTCGATGCGCAGCGCCGCCGCAACGGAGACGACAGCAAATTCGAAGGAGGCGCGATCACGGATTTTCAGATAGGTCGAGTGCGGGGCGAAACGCTCCGCGCCGACGATGCGGATCGCAGTGATCATCTCCCCGGGACGCAGCGATGAATCGGGTGCGGTGGTCTCGCCTGGAAGTGGGTAGAGGTCGGACAGCGCGAGTTGCCGCTCGCCGCTCGCGCTGCTGATCGCGATCTCGGCGTCGAGCGCAGCCAGCGCCACCGCGAGGTCGGAAGCGTGCGTCGCCACGCAGCCCGACGAGCCGCCGAACAGCACGGCATGGCGGTTCTCGCCATCTCGGGCGCCGCATCCGGACCCGGGATCGCGCTTATTGCAGGCTAGTCCCGCGTCGCTAAAATAGGGACATCGCGTCCGCTGCAGCAGATTGCCGCCCGCGGTCGCGAGATTGCGCACCTGTCCGCTGGCACTCGCAAGGATGGCGTCGCAAATCAGGGGATGGCCTGCTTTCACCTCCGGATGAGCGGCTACGTCACTCAGTCGCGCCATCGCGCCGATGACAAGCCTGTCGCCGGCACGCGTGATGTCGGCAAGCGGCAGGCGGGAGATGTCGATCACGTCCTGCGGCGCGGTCAGCGAGGCTTTCCAGAGCTGGAGCAGATCGGTGCCACCTGCGAGATAGGCTGCGCCCGGTCTCTTCCCCTGCGACAGCGCATCAGTGAGTTCGGTTGCGCGAACATAGTTGAACGAAGCACTGCTCATAGCCCGGCAACCTCGGCGATTGCGGCGACGATGTTGGCATGGGCGCCGCAGCGGCAGAGATTGCCACTCATTCCTTCGCGAATCTCTTCGATCGAACGCGCGCCTTCCGCCAGCACGGCGATAGCCGACAGAATCTGGCCGGGTGTGCAGTAGCCGCACTGCAGCGCATCGTGCCGGATGAAGGCATCCTGCAGCGGATGCAGGCGATCGGCCGTCCCGATCCCCTCGATCGTGGTGATGTCGGCGTCGCCAAAGGAGGCCGCCAACGCCAGGCAGGATGCGATCCGCCGGCCTGCGACCAGCACCGTGCAGGCGCCGCAGCCGCCCATGTCGCAGCCCTTCTTGGTGCCGGTGAGCTTGAGCTCATCGCGAATCACGTCCAGCAGGGTCGCGGTCGGCGCGGCCTCGAGCTCGTGTCGCGTGCCGTTGACGGTGATGGAAAGCGCGATGCGCTGTTTTGGAAATTTGGCGTCTTGCGATTGCGTCATCTGGTGTTCGTCGCCGCAGCACTGGAATGTTAGGCTGCGATTATGGCAGGTTAGGGCGAGCCTTGAAGGCATGGTATTATCCTAGGATTGCTGAAGCCCCCCTTGGACGCTGTTCGAAAGATGCCGACGTGCCCGTGATCGAGAAACGCCGCAGCGAGCTCGGAGATTTCCTGAGGTCGCGCCGGGAGAAACTGCGGCCGCGGGATGTCGGGCTTTCCGACGGCCGGCGGCGGCGAACCGCCGGTCTGCGGCGCGAGGAAGTGGCTGAGCTCGCCGGCATTGGTGTCGACTGGTACGTGCGCCTGGAGCAGGGCCGCTCCGTCAATCCGTCGATCACCACGATCAATGCGCTGGCCCGTGCGCTCAGGCTCAGCAAGGTCGAGCACCTTCACCTCAAGGCCCTGACGCGATCCGGCGAGCGGCGGAGTTTCCAGCAGGAGACCGTGCCGGATTCGTTGCAGCGGATGATCGACGCCATGAAACAGCCGGCTTATGTGACCGGCCGCAGATGGGACCTGCTCGGCTGGAACAAGGCGGCGAACGAGATTTTCGCGTTCGATCAGCTGGCAAGCGAGGACTGCAATGTCCTGGTCTCGATGTTGACGCGGCCCTCGGCGCGGAAGCTGTTCGGCCCCGGTTGGGCCGATGAAGCCAAGCGTGTGGTCGCGCAGTTCCGGGCCACGCACGATCTATGGGCGGACGATCCCGCATTTCATGATCTGCTGCTCAAGCTCCGGAAAGGCTGCCCGGAATTCTCGGTCTGGTGGAAAACCCATGACATCCGTGGCACGGCTGCCGGGATCAAGCGGCTGCATCATCCGAAGAAGGGCGTGCTGTCCTTCGAACATGCAAGCTTCCAGGCCAATGACGACCCGTCATTGCGGGTCGTCATCTACACGCCCGTCAAGTAGGAGATCTTGGGCTCGCGCGAATGCACCTGACCAGCATGCCGGCTCGGAAGCTCTATGGCTGCTGTGGTCTTATATTCAGGACGTTCGCCATCCGGAGCGAAGGAAGCGGGTAACGAGATCGTCCCGTGTCATAGCAGCCACGTCCTCAGGGCGCTGACCTGACGCGGCTGCCATCGTCGAGAGTCACTTCGATTATGCATCCTTGCCTCGGAGAAGACGCAGTCAGCCCACCATCGATAATAACGCGTCCGAGCGGCAAGCGCGTTGACCCCCACATTTTCGAAATCGTGCCAGATAGCATCAGTAATGGCGCCGAACGTCAGAACACCGGCCACGGCAAACTGAATACTCATCTTTGCGGCCTGAGGCGATACGATCGGCCCTGGGTTGTCACACCCAGGATACTTGGCGCCAGCTTCGGTAACAAACACCTCAATCAGCCGTATGCTGCGCCCTCGTAG
>NZ_JAFAVV010000573.1 GCF_019242285.1 Bradyrhizobium sp. | reverse complement strand
CGTCTCCTGCGCGATGCCGGCGAGCACGTCCTGCGCGACCTGCTCGGGCGAAAGATCGCCGTCGCCGGATTGCGGGCCCTTCGGGATCGCGCGCAGCATGTCGGTGTCGACGCCCTGCGGGCACAGGATCGAGACGCGGATGTTGTCGGCCTTGTGCGAGATCGCGAGGTTCTCCGCAAAGCCGACCGCGGCATGTTTGGTGGTCGAATAGGCCGGGCTGCCGACCTGCGACAACAGCCCCGCCGCCGAGATGGTGTTGAGGAAGTAGCCGCCGCCGCGCGCCTTGTAGCGCGGGATCAGGTGCCGCGCGGCATAGACATGGGCCATGACATGGATCGCCCAGCTGCGCGCGAACGGCTCGTCCGACGTGCCGCCGGCGTTGACCGACAGCGGGTCGAAGCCGCCGCCGATGCCCGCATTGGAGCAGAACAGCTCGATCGGGCCGAACTGCCGTTCGGTCTCCTCGATGACATGCAGGACGTTCTTCTCCTGCGCGACGTCGCATTTGAACGCCGCGCCGCCGATGCCGGCCGCGACCTCGCGGGCGCGATGGATATCGAGATCGGCGACCACGACCTTGGCGGCGCCGGCGCGCTGAAACGCCTCGCACAGCGCCTTGCCGATGCCGTTGGCGCCGCCGGTGACAACCACGACCTTGCCGGTCACCTGCATCGCCACCCTCCCGCGATCGAGAAACGTCAGGTCAGAACCAGGTCGAGCACCGCCGTATAGTGGAACGCCGCGCCCAACAGCACGAAACAATGCCAGATCACGTTCTGGAAGCGCAACCGCCGCCAGGAATGAAAGATCACGCCGAAGCTGTACAGCGCGCCGCCGACGAGCACGCACCACAGCGCCATCGTCGGCAGCGACACCACGACCGAATCGTACAGCATCGCACCGCTCCAGCCGAGCGCCAGATAGAGCCCGACCGCGAGCCGGTCGAACCGGCCCGGCAAAGTCAGCTTGATCGCGATGCCGAGCCCGGCGACGCACCAGACCCCGATCAGCAGCGCGACCGCCATCGCGCCGCTCTTCAGCTCCAGGATGAACGGCGTATAGGTCGCGGCGATCAGAAGATAGATCGCCGAATGGTCGAAGCGGCGCAGCACCCATTTGGTGCGGGATACCGGCCAGAGATTATAGCTCGCCGACAGCACCAGCATCATCAGCAGGCCCGCGACATAGACCGACACCGCGAAGACATCGAGCGCTCCGGCATAGACCGCGGTCAGCACCACCAGCACGGTGGCAGCGATGAGCCCGAACACGATACCGATGCCGTGGACGACCCCGTCGGCAATCAGTTCGACCCGATCGTAGTTCCAGCGGATCGCACCGGTCGCCGCATGGATCGAGGTCGAGGCCAGTTGCTTCAGTCGGAAGATCGTCATGGGCACTCCGGTGGGCTCTTCGAGACTCGGATAAGGCATCGGTCGCATGTGGTCAACGGACCGTTCAGGCAGACCGTGACCTCGGTCGCGCAAGCTTGATTTCCGCCCGCCAATCGCCAAGTTTCGAGGAAATTTCCCGCCAAGTTCTGCCCGCAGCATGGCCCTGACCTTTACCGAAATCATCGAGGAAGCGCGCCTGTCGGCGCGGTCGCTGCTCGACTATGGCGAGAGCTTCTTCAACCCGACGGTCCGGCTCGGCGTCACCGGGCTTTCGCGCGCCGGCAAGACCGTGTTCATCACTGCGCTGGTGCACGGCCTCACGCGCGGCGGCCGATTTCCGGTGTTCGAGCCGCTCGCCTCCGGGCGGATCGCGCGCGCGCATCTGGCACCGCAGCCGGACGATGCGGTGCCGCGCTTCGACTATGAGAGCCACCTCGCCGCACTGATCGAGGAGCGGCGCTGGCCAAGCTCGACGGTCGACATCAGCGAGCTTCGGCTCGTGGTCGACTATCAACGGCACAACGGCGCCGACCGCACGCTGAGGCTGGACATCGTCGACTATCCCGGCGAGTGGCTGCTCGACTTGCCGCTGCTCACCAAGAGCTACGAGCAATGGGCCGCCGAGAGCCTCGCGCTGTCGCGGGAGCAACCGCGCAGCCCGCTTGCGGCAAAATGGCACGCCCATCTCGCCACCCTCGATCCGAGTGCACCCGAAGATGAACAGGCGACCCTGCTCGCCGCAAAACTGTTCACCGAATATCTGCGCGCCTGCCGCGACGAACGGTTCGCGATGAGCCTGCTGCCGCCCGGCCGTTTCCTGATGCCCGGCAATCTCGCGGGCTCGCCGGCGCTGACCTTCGCGCCGCTCGACCTTCCCGACGGCACTGCGCCCGATCGCTCGCTATGGGCGATGATGCTGCGCCGTTACGAAGCCTATAAGGACGTCGTGGTCCGGCCGTTCTTTCGCGATCATTTCGCCAGGCTCGACCGCCAGATCGTGCTGGTCGATGCGCTGGCGGCGTTCAACTCCGGCCCGGAAGCGCTGCATGATCTCGAAGCCGCGCTCGCCGGCATCCTCGACTGCTTCCGGGTCGGGCGCAGCACGTTTCTCTCGAATCTGTTCCGGCCGCGGATCGATCGCATCCTGTTCGCGGCCACCAAGGCCGACCATCTGCACCATACCAGCCACGACCGGCTGGAAGCCGTGCTGCGCCGCGCCGTGACAGGAGCCGTGGCGCGGGCCGAGGCGACCGGCGCTGCGATCGACGTGGTCGCGCTGGCGGCGATCCGCGCCACCCGCGAAGCGGTGGTCGCCCGTGGCCGCGACAAACTGCCGTCGATTCTCGGCACGCCGGCGGAAGGCGAGACCGCCGACGGGCAGTCTTTCGACGGCACCATGGAGGTCGCGACCTTCCCCGGCGATCTGCCCGCCGACCCCGAGGAGCTGTTCGCTAGCGAGGGGGCGTTTCGCGGGCTCTCCTCCACCCTGGCCGAGAACAGCGACTATCGGTTCCTGCGTTTCCGGCCGCCGCATCTGGAGAGCAATGGTGGTGAGCCTGCGCTGCCTCATATCCGGCTCGACCGGGCGTTGCAGTTCCTGATCGGAGACCGGTTGCAATGAGCGAGCACCCAAAACACCGCCGTCCCGCCACGTTCAAGCTCGACGACCCCGGCGTGGTCGTGGTCGATGCCGACGAGGCCGGCCGGCCCCCCCGCGGCACCGTGCAGGTGACGCCCGAGCCGGAACCGGCGCTGCCCGTGCCGGTCGAGCTCGCGTTGCCCGAGCGAAGAGGCTTGCGCTGGGGCGCGGTGTTCTGGACCGCGGTCGCGGGCCTCATCCTGCTCGGCATGGGGCTCGGAGTCACGCACCTGATCGAGGACCTGTTCGCGCGCAGCGACGGCCTCGGCTGGCTCGGCGTCAGCTTGACCTCTCTGGCGGCACTCGCGCTCGCCGTCATCACCGGCCGCGAGGCGCTCGCGCTGATGCGGCTTGCGACCATCGAGAAGCTGCACCTGCGCGCCGCCGCCGTGCTCTTGAGCGACGACCGCGCCGAAAGCCGCAGCATCGTCAAAGAGCTGGTCCAGCTTGCGCACCAGAACCCGCAGCTCGCCCGCGCCCGCGCCGCGCTGCAAGGCCACGCCGACGACATCATCGACGGCGCCGACATGATCCGGCTCGCCGAGCGCGAATTGATGGCACCGCTCGATGCCGAGGCGCGGCGGCTGGTCTCCTCCGCCGCGCAACGCGTCTCGATCGTCACCGCGGTGGCGCCGCGCGCAATGATCGACGTGCTGTTCGTGTTCGTCGCTGCACTGCAACTGATCCGCCGCCTGGCGCGGCTCTATGGCGGCAGGCCGGGCACGCTCGGCATGATCCGGCTGCTCCGCCACGTCGTCGCCCATCTCGCCATCACCGGTGGCATGGCGGCGAGCGACAGCCTGATCCAGCAGGTGCTCGGCCATGGGCTGGCGGCAAAGCTGTCGCAGCGGCTCGGCGAAGGCATCCTGAATGGACTGCTCACGGCGCGGCTGGGCCTGGCCGCGATCGAGGTGACGCGGCCGTTGCCGTTCGCCGCGCTGCCGCGGCCCGCTCTCGCCGATCTCGCCCGCGACCTCCTGCGCAAGCGGGAGGAGGATGATGCGGAATAGGACCTCACGCCGGCGGGTTGGTGAAATGAAGCCTGCCTGCCAGCACCCGCCAACGAAACAGCGGGGAGTCCGGCGCCGGCGACAGCTCCGGCGTCCAGCCGGTGATCTTTTCCAGCGAATAGGTATCCATGACGACGCCGCGCCAAACCCGGTCGACACGTTCCAGCGGCTGCCGAACCGCGCCCGTCTCGGCCCAGACCGGATTGGCGTTGTCGGGCACCCGCGCAACATAGAGGCCGGTGTGTCCGGTGATCTTCTCCGAGCCGGGATCTGCGAACCCCATGAAACGGCCGCGCTCGTTGATTTGAACCACCGGGACGCGGCCATTGAAGGACCAGCGCATTTCGGCATAGGTGCGGTAGTCCGTGGTCGCGATCCAGCTTGCCCCGGTTTTTTCGAGCTGCTCGGCCGCGCGGGCCGCGACCGCGGCAAAGCCCGCTTCGGCGCCGATCGGGTCGGTGCGGCCGAGCAAGTTCCAGGGTGCAGCGACATAATAGAAGAAGACCAGAACCACGAAGCCCATGCCGGACGCGATCGCGATCACCGTCCATTGGTGCGCCGACCTGATCCGCCGCTCGGGCGCGCCCTCGCGCCGCAGCATGGCGAGATGGATGGCGGCGGCGGCAAAACCGATCGGCCACATGAACATCGGCCAGGTGTCGCCGACCCGCAGGCTCAGCGATCGCCAGAAGAAATAGAGGAACGGCACCAGCACCGCCGTCGACAGAAGGATGCCGACCGGGTCGCGGTTTCGGTAGCCGCGCCAGGCGGTGAGCACGAGGCCGGCCAGCACCACCGGCAGGAGCACAAAACCGACCTGGCCGAATTGCAGTCCGACATAGTCGCCGACGGTGCGCAGCGACAATTCACGGGTGGCGCTGGCGCGCACGAACTGGAAACGGAACGACGCCCAGTCGTGCTGCG
The DNA here is from genome assembly GCF_019242285.1 of Bradyrhizobium sp. Lineage (GTDB taxonomy): Bacteria > Pseudomonadota > Alphaproteobacteria > Rhizobiales > Xanthobacteraceae > Bradyrhizobium. The sequence goes on along the minus strand of NZ_JAFAVV010000573.1, from coordinate 10,890 downwards.
CATTCCAGATCAGCACCGGCGCGAACACGAGCGCCGCAACCAGCACCGCGAGATAGGGATGGGGCGACACCAGCCAGCGCGCCCGCCAATCCGGCACGAGCAGGAACGCGGCCACCGCCGGCAGCAGCATGATCGCGGTGAGCTTTGCCAGCAGCGCCAGCCCCGCGAACACGCCCGTGGCGATCCACCAGCGTCCATCGCCGCTCTCCGCGAGCCGGACCAGCGCCCAGACCATCGCCACCGCGAACGGGATCAGCGCGACGTCGGGCGCGACCTTGGCCATCAACAGCCCATAATACAGCGCTGCCTCCGGCATCAGGATCGCGACCACCACCGCCCGGACGTCATGGGTGGTGCGCCGCACGATGTCCGCGAGCAGCATTTGCGTGGCCGCCATCGCGACGATTCCGGCAAAGCGGACGCCGAGATTGGTATCGCCGAAGATCGCGGTGCCGAACCGGATGAACCAGGCGATCATCGGCGGATGATCGAGGAACGACAGCACATGCTCCTTCGACCAAGTCCAGTAATAGGCCTCGTCGGTGCGCAGATCGAGCAGGCTCGCGAACACGATCCGCATCGCGGTCATCGCCGCGATCAGGCCGATCGCGATGGTCAGGGACCGATGGGCAGCGGTATCATGCGAATTGTCGGGGGATGGCGAAGCGCTTGTCACGGCGCTTTCTCCCCGAATGCCCGCAGGGTGTCAACGTGCCGTAAAGCAAAGAAAATCGGAGTATTGCGGTGCTTCGACTACCGTCGGGCGACACCCTGTTTGAAGTGGAATGAACAGCGTGCATGGACGATAATGCTCTCGTGAAACACATGGTCCCATCCCCCGGCGAGCCGAGCCGAAAATTCCTCCGCGGCATCGGCGTGCGGCAGGTCCGCTTCGCCTGCGGCCTGATCCTGTTCAGCTATCTCATCAGCCATTTTCTCAATCACGCGCTCGGCAACGTCTCGCTCGAGGCGCTCGCCGACGGCGTCCACTACCACGTCCTGTTCTGGCAGTTCCCGCCCGTGGCGATCGTATTCTATGCCGCAGTGACGCTGCACGCCGGTCTCGGCATCTGGGCACTCTACCAGCGCCGCCAATTCACCTGGATCGCGGTCGAGCCGTTGCAGCTCCTGCTCGGTCTGAGCATTCCCTTGCTGGTCGCCTTCCACGTCATCGGCGCACGGCTCGGCAGCGCCCTGTTCGATCAGGACAAGCTCTATCCGCAGGAGCTCTACGTGTTCTGGGTCGCTCAGCCGTTCCGAATCTGGCAGATGTACACGGTGCTCCTGATCGCCTGGGTGCATGGCTGCATCGGCCTGCATTTCTGGCTCAGAATGAAGCGGTTTTACGCGCGGCTCGCCCCCTATCTGCTGGCAGCAGCGGTGCTGCTCCCGACGCTCGCCATGCTCGGCCTCTACCAGGCCGGCCGAACCGTCATCGCCGACAGCGGTGATCCGCAATGGCGGGCCGAGAATCTGTCGGAGCGAAACCTGGGCACGCCGGCCGAGCAGGCGATGCTCGGCCGGATCGTCAGTGGTTTCCTCATTTGCTATCTCGGCCTGATCGGAGCCACGCTTCTCGCCCGCGGCGCGCGCACGCTGCTCGAGCGCCGGGGCGGCATGGTCACGCTCTCCTATGGCAACGGCCGCTCGGTTCGGGTGCCGAAGGGCCTCAGCGTGCTGGAGGCAAGCCTGCGCGCCAACGTCCCGCACGCCAGCGTCTGCGGCGGGCGGGCGCGCTGTTCGACCTGCCGTATCCGCGTGATCGGCGACTGCAGCGCGCTGCCCGAGCCGTCACAGCGCGAGGCATTCGTCTTGGCCCGTGTCGGCACCAGCGATCCATCCATCCGCCTTGCCTGCCAGTTGCGGCCGACCGCCGATCTCTCCTTCTTCCAGCTTTTCCTGCCGAGCAGCGCCTCGGCCAACACCCATGCCGCGAACCCGGCTCGGATCGGCGAGGAGCGCCATCTGGTCAATCTGTTCGTCGACATGCGCGGCTCGACCCGGCTCGCCGAGAAACTGCTGCCGTTCGACACCGTGTTCGTGGTCAACCGTTTTCTTGCGGCGGTATCGCAGGCGGTGATCGACTGCGGCGGACGGCCCAACCAGTTCGTCGGCGACGGCGTGCTGGCGCTGTTCGGGCTGGCCGCGGATGCGCGGACCGCGAGTCGGCAGGCGCTCAAGGCAGCAGCGGCAATCGCGGCCAATATCGAGGAGCTCAACCAGTTCCTGAGCCACGACCTCAAGGAGCCGATCCGTTTCGGCATCGGCATCCATGGCGGCGAGGTGATCGTCGGCGATATCGGTTACCGCGACCACATGGTGTTCACCGCGCTCGGCGACGCCGTCAATGTCGCCGCACGGCTGCAGGACATGACCAAGACGGTCGGTTGCGAGGCGCTGGTGTCCGACGAGGTGCGCAAGGCCGCGGGCCTTGCCGAGGCCGACCTGCCGGCACAGGACGTCACCATCCGCGGCCGCGACGAGCCGATGACCGTCCGGGTGGTCGCGGAAGCCAGGACGCTGTCGGCGCTCGTCGACGGGCCCACCGCCGCAGCACTGATTGCTGCAATGCCGCTCTGATGCCTTGTCATATCGCAACGCCCTGCACCGAAAGCATCATTTGACCGGCACCACGCCGATGCAATCATGGCCTTCCGATTCCGGTGGTGACCGGAAGCGCCAAGAAAATGCATCGGAGGAAGCTCATGCTCGATCGACGGGAATGGATGAAGCGCGCCGGCATGGCTGCGCTGGCAGCCGGATTTGACGCAAGGAGCGCCCTCGCGCTCGACAGCGTGACGCTCCCTTTCGACAATGGCGAACGGCCGCTCGTGAAGTACCCGCAGAAGCGCCCGATGATCGGCCTGACCAGCCGGCCGCCGCAACTGGAAACGCCGTTCCACATCTTCAATGACGGCCCGATCACGCCGAACAACGCGTTCTTCGTCCGCTACCACCTGGCGGGCGTCCCGCTCGACATCGACCCCGATACGTTCACGCTGGAGGTCAAGGGAAAGGTCGATCATCCCCTGAAGCTGTCGCTGCGGGAGATCCGGAAGCTGAAGTCAACCGAGATCGTGGCCGTCAACCAGTGCTCGGGCAACAGCCGGGGGTTCTTTTCGCCGCGCGTGGCTGGTGGTCAATTGGCGAACGGCGCGATGGGAAATGCGCGGTGGCACGGCGTTCCCTTGAAGACCGTGCTCGATATCGCCGGCGTGCAACAGGGCTCAAAGCAGGTCACCTTCAACGGGATGGACGGCCCGGTCAGCGACAAGACGCCGGATTTCGTCAAGGCGCTCGACCTCGATCACGCCAGGGACGGCGACGTCATGCTGGCCTACGGCATGAACGGCGAGGACCTGCCGGTGCTGAACGGCTTTCCGCTGCGGCTCGTCGTGCCCGGCTATTACGGAACCTATTGGGTCAAGCACCTCAATGAGATCACCGTCATCGACCATGAGTTCGACGGCTTCTGGATGAAAACCGCCTACCGGATTCCAGACACGCCCTGCGCCTGCCTCGAGCCGGGGACCGCGCCAAAAGCGACCATCCCGATCAACCGGTTCGACATTCGCTCCTTCATCACCAGCGTCGCCGACGGTGCCAAGCTGAAGACCGGCAAGATCATCCTGAAGGGTATCGCCTTCGACGGCGGCAAGGGCATCAAGGAGGTCGCGGTGTCGACCGACGGCGGAAAGAGCTGGACGTCCGCAAAGCTCGGCCGCGACTTCGGCAAGTACTCGTTCCGAGAATGGCATCTTCCCCTGAAGCTTGCGGCCGGCGATCACGAGGTCAAGGTGCGCGCCACCAGCAATGCGGGTGAGACCCAGCCGGACGCGCCACGCTGGAATCCCGCCGGCTACATGCGTAACGTCGTCGAAACCGTTCGTGTCAGCGTGGTGTAAGGATCGCAAATCGTGAAGCAGATGTTGTTGTCCGCCATTGCGATCATTCCGCTCGTCGTCGCCGTGCACGCCGCACCGATCTCCTACAAGCTGCCGGAGGAGACCGCAGCGTTCAAGCCGGGGCCCAACCTCGATGTGGTGCAAAACAACTGCACCGGCTGCCACTCGGCCGACTACATCCAGACCCAGCCACGGAGTGTGAAATCGAAGAAGGACTTCTGGCAGGCCGAGGTGACCAAGATGATCAAGACCTATGGGGCGCCGATCGACGACGGTGACGTCGGGAAGATTGTCGACTATCTCGCCGCCACCTACTGAGCTCACCACTTGCTGGAGCGCGCAGCGGCGGCGCCTGCCGCCGTCCGTGCGTCAATTGATCGCGAAACGCGCAAAAAAGCACAAATGTGCCGCGACATGAAAGATTTCCTGTGAATGGGCGATGCTGTTTGAGCTACCAAGCAGGCCCCAACCGGCGTATCCTGCCGCCTCGGACGCGCCGGTTTGCGGGGACCTGCGGCGGTTCGCTGATTTTCTTGCGTCCCGCGGAGACGACGTATGGCTAAGGGTACGGTCAAGTGGTTCAACCCGACCAAGGGCTATGGCTTCATCCAGCCCGCCGCGGGCGGCAAGGACGTGTTCGTGCATATTTCAGCGGTGCAGAAGGCCGGTCTTTCGACACTCAATGAAGGGCAGACGATCGAATACGAAGAGATCGCCAATCGCGGCAAGACCTCGGCCGAAAATCTCAAGGTTTAGCGCGCCCGGCGCGCTCCAGAGCATTACCAAGCGCGACCTGGCTCTCCACGAGCGGCGAACGTGGCTCTGCGCACGGGCTGCTTCGCGGTGCGGTAGTTTGCGTGCTAAAGAGACGGAATCAGCAGGTTCGCCATGACGCCCGATTCCGCATTCCCACCCCCGTTCAGTGTCGACTACGCCCCCGACGATCGCACGCTGGCGGCACCGCTGCTTGCAAGCGCGTCGCTCGGCCCCGAGCAGGAACGGCGTATCGACGCGACCGCCAACCGCCTGATCGATGCCATCAGGACCAATGACGATCCGCTCGGCGGCGTCGAGGACATGCTGCGCGAATTCGCGCTCTCCACCAAGGAGGGGCTGGCGCTGATGGTGCTGGCGGAAGCCCTGCTCCGCGTGCCGGACGCCCGCACCGCCGACCAGTTCATCGAGGACAAGCTCGGCGAGGGCGACTTCATCCATCACGAGACCAAGTCCAGCGCCTTCCTGGTCAACGCTTCGGCCTGGGCGCTCGGCATTTCAGCGCGCGTCATCCAGCCCGGCGAAACCCCGCGGGGAACGCTCGGACGGCTGGCCAAGCGGCTTGGCGCGCCGGCCGTGCGCGCCGCCACGCGCCAGGCGATGCGGCTGATGGGCAGCCATTTCGTGCTGGGCGAAACCATCGAGGCGGCGCTGGCCCGCGCCCAGCCGCGCTCGAAGACCAGGACCGCCTCGCGCTATTCCTTCGACATGCTCGGCGAAGGCGCCCGCACCGCCACCGACGCCGCGCGCTACTTCAAGTCCTATGCAAGCGCGATTGCCGCGATCGGGCACGCCGCCGGCAACCGGCCACTTCCCGACCGCCCCGGCATTTCGGTGAAACTCTCGGCGCTGCATCCGCGATTCGAGGCGACCAGCCGCGACCGCGTGATGGCCGAGCTTGTACCGCGCGTGATCGATCTCGCGCGCCAGGCCAAGACCTTCGATCTCAACTTCACCGTGGACGCCGAGGAAGCCGACCGGCTGGAACTGTCGCTGGACGTGATCGCCGCGAGCTTCGCCGATTCGTCGCTGGCCGGCTGGGACGGTTTCGGGCTCGCGATCCAGGCCTATCAGAAGCGCGCCGGCGCCGTAATCGACTACGTCGAGCAGCTCGCCCATGCGCACGACCGGCGCATGATGATCCGCCTGGTCAAAGGCGCCTATTGGGACACCGAGATCAAGCGGGCGCAGGAACGCGGGCTCCCCGGCTATGCCGTCTTCACCCGCAAGGCGATGACCGACCTCAACTACGTCGCCTGCGCACGGAAGCTCCTGCGGCTGCGCCCACTCCTGTTCCCGCAATTCGCGACCCATAATGCGCTGACGGTGGCCACGGTGCTGGAACTTGCCGAAGGCGGGGTTGGCTTCGAATTCCAGCGCCTGCACGGCATGGGCGAGGCGCTTTACGCGCAACTCGCCGAGGATCACCCGAAACTCGCTCATCGCACCTATGCGCCAGTCGGCAGCCATCGCGACCTGCTCGCCTATCTGGTGCGCCGCCTGCTGGAGAATGGCGCCAACTCGTCCTTCGTCGCACTCGCCGCGGATGAAGCGGTTCCCCCGGCGAAGCTGTTGCGGCGCCCGGCCGATATCATCGGCAGCGCCGAGCGGGCCCAGCACCCCGACATCCCGCTTCCCCGCGACCTCTATGGTTCGGATCGCGCCAATTCGCGCGGCGTAGAATTCGGCGAGCGCGCCGCGCTCGATCAGTTGCTGGCGTCCGTCGCGAATGCAACCGCGGCAGCAGCAGCTACACCGCTGATCGACGGCGTCGCCGGCGACGGCGATGCGCGGCAGATCACGAGCCCGATTGACCGGAGCACGCCGGTCGGCAGCGTCATCGAGGCGACGCCGGCGCATGTCGACGCGGCGGTCACCGCAGCGCGCGCTGGATTTATGGCCTGGCGTACGACACCGGCAGACGAGCGTGCCGAAGCGCTGGAGCAAGCCGCGGACCTCCTGGAAGCGCGCGCCGCGCGCTTCATCGCCCTGCTGCAGCGCGAGGGCGGCAAGACGCTCGACGATGCGCTTTCGGAAGTTCGAGAGGCCGCCGATTTCTGCCGCTATTACGCCGTTCAAGGCCGGAAATTGTTCGATTCCGACGAGCCGATGCCGGGACCAACCGGCGAGAGCAACACGTTGCGGCTGCGCGGCCGTGGCGTGTTCGTCGCCATCTCGCCGTGGAATTTTCCGCTCGCGATCTTCCTTGGCCAGGTCACAGCCGCGCTGATGGCCGGCAATGCCGTCGTAGCAAAACCGGCCGAGCAGACGCCGCTGATCGCCATGGAGGCCGTCCGGCTGCTGCATGAAGCCGGCGTGCCGGTCACGGCACTGCATCTGCTGCCGGGCGACGGCGCGACCGGCGCGGCACTCGTCGCCCGTCGCGATGTCAGCGGTGTGGTCTTCACCGGCTCGACGGACGTGGCGAGATTGATCAACCGTGCGCTCGCTGCCAAGGACGGGCCGATCGTGCCTTTGATCGCCGAGACCGGCGGCATCAATGCGATGATCGGCGACGCCACCGCGCTGCCCGAGCAGGTCGCCGACGACGTGGTGACGTCGGCATTCCGCTCGGCAGGCCAGCGCTGCTCGGCACTGCGGCTGTTGTTCGTGCAGGACGACGTCGCCGACCGTATGATCGAGATGATCGCAGGCGCCGCGCGCGAGCTGAAACTCGGCGATCCCCGCGATGTGGCGACCCATGTCGGCCCGGTGATCGATGCCGAGGCCAAGGCGAAGCTGGACGCCCATGTCGCGCGCATGAGGCGCGAGGCGAAGGTGCATTTCGCCGGCACTGCGCCGCCAGGCAACTACGTCGCGCCGCACATCTTCGAGCTCACCAGCGCGGATCAGCTCAGAGCGGAAATATTCGGGCCGATCCTGCACGTGGTGCGTTACGGCGCCGACCGGCTCGAGGCCGTGCTGCGGGCGATCGACGCAACCGGCTACGGGCTCACGCTCGGCATCCACACGCGCATCGACGATACCGCGGACGCGATCGTCGACCGGCTCCAGGTCGGCAACGTCTATGTCAACCGCAACATGATCGGCGCCGTGGTCGGCGTGCAGCCGTTCGGCGGCCACGGCCTGTCCGGCACCGGGCCGAAGGCCGGCGGGCCGCATTATCTCGCGCGATTTGCCACCGAGCAGACCGTGACCATCAACACCGCCGCAGCCGGCGGCAATGCAGCCCTGCTGTCGGGTGAGGAAGAGTAGCCCCGCGGGAAAGCCGGTTGCATCCATCAGCCCGGCTGGGTCAAATGCCTGATCGTCCGCGGCCGCAATTCCGGCGCACGGAAACAACCACAAGGGATCAGCGGGAGCGACGTCGCGATGGAAAAAGGTATCTTTGACGGGCTGAAGGTCCTGGACTGCGCGAGCTTCATCGCGGCGCCCGCGGCCGCGACCGTGCTGTCGGATTTCGGCGCCGACGTGATCAAGATCGAGCCGCCCGGATCCGGCGACCCTTATCGCAACCTGCCGAGCTTGCCCGGCTATCCTGCCAGCGAGCACAACTTCGCCTGGATGCTGGAAGCCCGCAACAAGCGAAGCCTCGCGCTCGATCTCTCCAAGCCGGAGGGACAGGCGGTGTTGCACAAGCTCGCCGCCCAGGCCGACGTCTTCATCACCAACTATCCGCCCGCGGTCCGCGCGCGGCTCGGCATCACCTATGACCATTTGGCGCCGCGAAACGAGCGGCTGATCTATGCGTCCTTCACCGGCTATGGCGAGAAGGGCGAGGAGGCCAACAAGCCCGGCTTCGACAGCAACGCCTATTGGGCGCGCTCGGGCCTGATGGACCTGGTGCGCGCCGACACCAACACCACACCGGCCCGCTCCGTCGCCGGCATGGGTGATCACCCCTGCGCGATGGCATTCTACGGCGCAATCGTCACCGCGCTCTATCGGCGTGAGCGCACCGGCAAGGGCGCGCACGTGGCCTCGAACCTGATGGCCAACGGCATCTGGGCCGCCTCTGTGCTGGCGCAGGCGAGGCTCTGCGGCGCGAAGTTCGCCGAGCGGCGTCCGCGCGAGCGCGCGCTCAACGCGGTGACCAACCACTACAAGTGCAGGGACGGCCGCTGGATCATCCTGTCGCTGCTCAGCGAGGAGCGGCAATGGCCGACGCTGGCACGCTGCCTCGACCGGGAGGACCTGATCTCGGACGAGCGGTTCGCAACCAAGGCCGACCGGCATGCCCGCTCCGTCGAGTTGATCCGGATTTTCGACGAGGTGTTCGCCACCAGGGACCTCGCCGATTGGCGCAGGATTCTGGACGGCAACGGCCTCGTGTTCGGCGTGGTCGGTATTCTCGACGACATCCCGACCGACCAGCAGATGATCGACAATGAGGTGCTGGTGCCGTTCGAGAACGACACCATGCTGACCATCAACAGCCCGATCTGGGTGGACGGCGCCAGCAAGGTACGGCCGCGCAAGCCGCCGGCGATCGGCGAGCACTCCGACGAGATCCTGCGCAGCGCCGGTTATGACAGTGCGTCGATCCAGAAGCTGCGCGCCTCCGGCGCGGTGGCGTAACTCTATCCCACAGCCATTTCGGCAACGGCCCGGCCGACGGCCGCATGCGTGGCGTTGCGCTGGTCGTCGGAGGCTTCAGTCTCTGTCAGATAGGACGTGATGATCAGCGGCTTGCGCCCGGCGGGCCAGATGACGGCAACGTCGTTGCTCGAGCCATGGTTTCCCGAGCCGGTCTTGTCGCCAACCTTCCAGTCCTTCGGCAGGCCTGCACGCAGCTTCGCATCCCCGGTCTTACAGCCGACCAGCCACGCGATCAGTTGCTCCCGTGACGCCACCGACAGCGCCACCCCGACCGCAAGCGCCTGGAGGTCTGTCGCCAAGGCGAATGGCGTCGTAGAGTCGCGCTCGTCACCCGGCGTGGCCTCGTTGAGGTCCGGCTCGATGCGGTCGAGCCGCGTGATCTGGTCGCCGAGCGACCGGGCATAGTCGGTGATGGCTGAGGGCCCACCCATGCTCCGGAGCAGGAGGTTGGCCGCCGTGTTGTCGCTCAGCGTCACGGCGGCCTCACAAAGCTCGGCGATCGACATGCCGTCGCCGCCGACATGCTGTTTCGTCGCCGGCGCATAGGCGAGGATATCGCTCTGCACGACGGCGACGCGCCGGTCCAATTGCTCCTTGCCGGCGTCGACCCTGGCGAGAACCGCGGCCGCCGTCAGCGCCTTGAACGTGCTGCACATGGGAAAACGCTCGTAGGCACGATGGCCGGCCTGAGTGCCGCTTTCCAGGTCCAGCACGGCGACGCCGAGGCGCCCGCTGCTCTCCAGCTCGATCTTGGCCAAGGCTTCCTCGAGCTTCGAAAAACCCCTATCGCCCGTAACGGCAGGTCCTCCGGCTTCAATTGAAAAGCCGCCGACCAGTGGCAACAGCGAAAATTTCGCGAAAGCGCGTCGTGTAAGCATAATTCCAGTTCCGATCATCAACGATTGAGCCAGGCCCAGCCTGCGAAAAATGCGATCACGCCGATGACGACGGCGAACACGATCGCCCAGCCGCTGACTCGCACCGCGCCAACGGCTTGGCGCTTTTCCTCGTTGCGCGCAATCTGGCGATTGCGCTCTTTGTTGTCATCGCCGGCGTCACTCATGCTCGCCCCCCGCTTTGGTTCCGGGCCTTCCAGCCTCCGCCTCGCCCGCAGAGAGCAGCTTAGCATCGAAAGATGTCGGTTGCTCAATGGCCTCGCAGCCAATCAGGAGGCTCGACAACACGCCGCAAGCTCCAAAGCCAGACGTATCAGCGGGTCCTGATGAAACACATCCCCATCCGCGTCGCAGGATTCATCACCTGGCAGGACAATCCTTCGGCGCAGGTCCAGGCGGCCAAACTCTTGTCGTTCCGGCTCGCGTCGTCGCCCGGCGCGTAGCAATGCGCGCCCCAGCCGTCCACGTATTCGGTGCCGGCGAGCTCGGTGTCGCCACGGGTCTGCGGGCGGCTGGCGAAGCCGCGGGAAAAATCCGGCTGCCGCCCTTCGGCCATCGCGGTGACGATGTCGCGCCGACGGACCTGGTCGCCGAAGAAATGCGGCGAGGCCGGCACGACCGTGGTGTTGTCCGGCTTGGCCGCCATCCAGTCGACGCCGGGAAAATGGAAGCCGCCGATGCCGCGGGTCTGATGACAGCCGCCGCAGCTCATGTCGTTGAGGCGGCGCTCGAAGCCGGCGGCCGAGCGGATGTTC
>NZ_JAFAVV010000488.1 GCF_019242285.1 Bradyrhizobium sp. | reverse complement strand
ATCGATGTTCATGGCAAGGGGTCTCTAATATGATGGGCCAGCCCGGATCGCTGCGGCCAGATGACGCCACTCGGAACGGGCCACCGGGCGCCGCCCCCCGACCGCGCCGTTCATTGGGCATCACGCGCCGACCGATACATTCATGGTGAGAGATTGCCTGGACAGGACTGATATCCCGCGTCAGCCCCGGCCAACGCCCCGTCCCTTCCGCATCGTTGCCAGCACGAGGTCGGCGGCGCGCACGCTGGGCGATGCTTGGCCGACGGCCATGATCGCGTCGAGCCTGGCGAACGCCTCGCTCTGGCGGCGGCGCAACGGCGTGTCGGCCAGCACCTGCTGCAAGGCGCCGGCGAGCTTGTCCGCTGAGCAGTCGTCCTGCAGATATTCGGGAATCACATTGTCGCCGATCACGAGATTGGCGAGGATCACGCTCTGCACCCGGATCGCCCGCGACAGGATGAAGGCTTCGAGCCGGCCGACCCGATAGGCCGTCACCATCGGCACGCCCGACAGCGCGAGCTCGAGCGTCACCGTGCCCGACTTGGCGAGCGCGGCGCGCGCGATCCGGAACGCCGCCCGCTTGTCCTGTTCGCCGACGACGATCCGCGGCACGACTGGCCAATCCTTGATGCCGTCGCGCACGGTCTCGGCCAGATGCGGCATGGTCGGCAGCACCGGTTCGAACGCGATGCCTTCATCGCGGAGCCGCCCCAGCGCCGCGCCGAACACCGCGAGGTGATGGCTGATCTCGCCGCGGCGGCTGCCGGGCAGCACCAGCAGCACCGGCGGCTCGGCGTCACGGCGTGCCTGCTCCTCGGCGCTCGGCCGCAGCGTGACGAGTTGCTCGATCAGGGGGTGGCCGACGAAGCTGCAAGGCGGCCCGCGCAGCTCCCGATAGGCGTCCGGCTCGAACGGCAGCAGCGCGAAGACGTGGTCGACATAGGCACGCATCGCGCGCGCCCGGCCCGGCCGCCACGCCCAGACCGAGGGCGAGACATAGTCGACGATCGGGATGGACGGCGCCCGCGCCCGCACCCGCCGCGCGACGCGATGGGTGAAATCCGGGCTGTCGATGATGACGAGAATGTCGGGCGCCGCGGCGAGCACGGCCTCGGTGGTCTGTTCGATCAGCCGCAGGATCTTCGGCAACTGGCGGATCACGGCGGAAAATCCCATGATCGACAATTCCTCGATCGCAAACAGCGACGTAAGGCCCTCGCGCGCCATCATCCGGCCGCCGACGCCCTCGAATTCGACCGCCCCGCCGAGCCGCTGGCGCAGCACCTTCATCAACCCGGCGCCGAGCCGGTCGCCGGATTCCTCGGTCGCGATCAGGAAAATCCTGCGTGCGACATTCGCAGCCGGCGGACGTGCCATCACGCCGAAACACCGGTGACGAACAGCGCGGCCGCATCGGCAGCCTCGATCATCGCCTGGGGCTCGGCGAGCACCGTGTTGCCGGCGGCGACCGCGATGCCGGCGAGCCCGGCATTGGCGGCGCCCTCGACCGTCCGCGGGCCGATGGTCGGCAGGTCGAAGCGCAGGTCCTGTCCCCGCTTCGGTGCCTTGACCAGCACGCCGCGCCCGGCGGCGGTGCGAATGCGGTTCTGCTCGCGCAACCGCGCGACCCGCGCCAGCAGCCCGTCGGTGCCCTCGATGTCCTCGACCGCCACGACGTGGCCGTCGATCACGATGGCCGCCTGGCCAATGTCGAACGGACTCAGCGCCGCCAGCACCTCGCGGCCGCGCGCGATGTCGGCAACCGCCTCCTCGTCCGGCGAGATGCGGGTCATGCAGCCCTGCGGCATCAACAGATCGGGCGCGACGTCCTTGATGCCGACCATGCGGAAGCCATCGCGCTCGAGGATATTGCCGATTCCGGACAGCAGATGATCGTCGCCGCCGCGAAATGCCGCCCAGACCTGGCCGAGCACGCGCAGCGTGCCCCAGTCCAGCCGGATCTCCGACAGCGCCGGCCGCACCAGCGTGCCGATGAAGACGAGATCGCGACAGCCCTCGGCACGGAACAGTTTCGTCGCGCGGCCGATCTGCCCGATCGAGATCCAGTGATGCCGGAAGCGCTCAACCCGCTCCGGATCGCAGATGCCCCTGAGCGCGAACAGCACCGCGTCGATGCCGCGTGCAGCGAGCGAATCCGCCACCGCGAAAGGCATCGTGCCGCCGGCGGCGATCACACCGACGGGCGAGGAAATCTCTGACGCCGGCGCAGCCATGATCAGGACGCGGAATTGTGGCCGGCGGGCAGACACAGCGCGCGATGCCTGCCGGCCGCGATGAAGGCAAGGATTTCCGCGATCGCCGGGTCCTGGCCCGCCAATTCCTGCACCCGCTCCAGCCGCTCGGCGAACACGCCGGGGCTGAGAAAAAGCTTCTGGTAGAACGACCGCACGATCGCGAGCCGCTCGCGCGTGAACTTGCGGCGCTTCATGCCGACGACATTGAGGCCCTCGAGCGCGGCATATTGCCCGTTGGCGAGCCCGTACGGAATGACGTCGCCGCGCACGCCGCAGACGCCGCCGATCATCACCTGCGAGCCGACGCGGGCGAGCTGATGCACCGCCGACAGGCCGCCGATATAGACGAAATCGCCGATCTCGCAGTGGCCGCCGAGCGTCGCCGACGTCGCGAAGATCGCGTCGTTGCCGACGCTGCAGTCGTGGCCGACATGGCTGTTGTTCATGAAGAAGCCGCGCGCGCCGACGCGGGTCAGTCCGCCACCCTTCCTGGTGCCGACATTCATCGTCACGCCTTCGCGGATGGTGCAGCCCGCGCCGATCTCGAGCCGCGTCGGCTCGTCGCGATAGGAGAGATCCTGCGGCGCGCCGCCGAGTGCTGCGAACGGCGAGATCACGCAGCCTTCGCCGATCGTGGTGTGCCCCATCACCTGGACGTGTCCGAGCAGTCGGCAATTGGCGCCGACCGAGACGTGCGGACCGATGATGCAATAGGGCCCGATGATCGTGCCTTCGCCGATTGTGGCGCCATCCTCAACCCGTGCGGTCGGATCGATCGTGCTCATGCGTGGCAAATTCCAGCGGTTCGAATGATGGCCGACATTTCGGATTTTCGCGTCTGCGTAGCGCGCGACACCGGGCCTGTAAAGTCACGGATCATGGCGCGATATTTCGCTCCTATCCGCGAACGCGGGCCGAGTGGGGGGCTCACTCAATCCGTCAGCATCGCGCCGACATCGGCCTCCGCGACCGTCTTGCCGTTCACCCTGGCGTCGCCGTGGAACCACCACATGGTGTTGCGGCGGCCGAGGCTCTTCATGTGATATTCGATGGTGTCGCCGGGCATCACGGGCTTGCGGAACTTGCATTTGTCGATGGTGAGGAAATAGACCGCGCGTGGCTTGTCTGTGCCTTCCACCGACTTGATGCCGATGACGCCAGCGGTCTGCGCCATCGCCTCGATCATCATCACGCCCGGATAGATCGGCCGCTCCGGGAAATGGCCGAGGAATACCGGCTCGTTGACGGTGACGTTCTTGATGCCGATGCCGCTGTAGTCGGTGCGGATCTTGACGACCCGATCGATCAGCAACATCGGAAAGCGATGCGGGAGCGTCTTCAGGATATCGTTGATATCCACCAGCTCGAACCTGACCGGTGCCTCCTCCATCACTCCTTACCCTCGCCCTTTGTTTCGTTGTCGCGCACCAGGCGCTCGACAGCGATAATTTCCCTGAACCACTGCTTGGTCGGCTTGGCAAAATGCCCGCCCCAACGGCCATTGGCCGGGATGTCGTCCTTGACCGCGCTCATCGCCGTCACCTGGGCACCGTCGCCGATCTTGAGGTGGTTGTTGATGCCCACCTTGGCGCCCAGCGCAACGTTGTCGCCGATCGTCAGGCTGCCTGCGAGCCCGATCTGGGCCGCGAGCAGGCAGTGCCTGCCGATGATCACATTGTGGCCAATCTGGACCTGGTTGTCGACTTTGGTGCCCTCGCCGATCACCGTGTCGCGCAGGGAACCGCGGTCGATGGTC
>NZ_JAFAVV010000386.1 GCF_019242285.1 Bradyrhizobium sp. | reverse complement strand
TTCGCGGACGCCAGAGCATCGTCGCTCAGCCACCGCCAAGCCGCGATAGCAGGACGGCGAGCTCGGATTGGCTTCGGATTCCCGTTTTGGCGAACGCCGATTTGAGATGGCCCCGCGCTGTATCAGCGGAGACGCCAAGCTCGGCGGCCGCCTCGGGCATGCTTCTGCCGGCGATGACATGACGCGCGACCTTGACCTCCGCCGGCGTCAGGCCAAAGGCCTGATGCAGAATGGTCTCGCCAATTTCTGGAAGTCGATGCAGCGGGGTGATCAGCAGCAATGCGCGTGCGCGCTGAAAAATGTCGCGCGCAGTGTGCACCAGCGGCGCCGCCTGGAGCACCAGTGGGGCGCCAAATTCGCGGCGCAAAGCGATCGCGTCCGTCGCTGGCGCGACCATGGCCGCGTCGGGACGGCAGGCGCCGGCGATGAGCGCCGAGAGCGCGCGATTGGCGCCAGGAGCGAGCGCCCGCAACCGTCCGCGCGAAACGGTGAAGCCATCGCCGAACAGCGCCTCGGCCGGCGCGTTGAAGCGCACGACCTCGCCGAGATCATCAAGCAGAACCGCGGCCTTGTTGAGCGCCGAAAAGGCGTCCACCATGCCGCTCTGCGCCGCTTCGCCGACCGCGACCGTCAGCCGGGCCGCGCGGCGAAAATGCGGAAGCGCCGCCTTGACCGTCTCGATTTCGTCGGCGCCGAACGGGCCGCTCTTCTCGAGCCGTTCGATCGTAAGCATGAAGGGGGCCGGAACGAACACGCCGAGCAGACTGAAGCTAAGAAAATGCCTTAGCCCGAATCGATCGAGAAAGTCGGATCGCCATCGCTCGAAGCGAGTGTCGGATGGATCGTCGAGCGATTCATCCGTCACGATGGTGTCGACGCCCATGCGCAGCGCTCGGGCGCGGACCTCCCTCGGGTTGTCGCGGTTCCATCCTTCAGCGAAAAATGTCCGCGGGTAAGGACCCATGCTCTCGGACGCCGTGTGCAGCGACGCGCCCTCAGGCCGGTGGTGCAGCGTGAGGGCGCCGAATCCATTCGCCGCGGCCGCCAACTCGCCAAGCGCTGAGGGCCAACGCTCCGGCCGTCCGGCGGCTTCGTAGATGCACTCGAGTATATTCTGAAACCTGTCCTGGTCGATCATACCGACCTCACGGTTAAATGCCGCCCAGCAAAATCGACGCGCACCTTCGCCCAACCATTTTGGCGAAATATGAAACAACTCACACACCCACGCACACGATCGATCAGCGCTGAAAAAAATCGGGGCCCGCGCGTAGAAGCTTGACGCCTCCCAGCCACATCCAGCAAATTAGGCGCCTTAGCACGGTCGGGCCATCCCATTCTGCGAGGCAGTAGTGCCCTGATCATCTTCATCGGGCGCGGCGCGCCATTTCGCGATTTTTGCACGATGCAGTGCGATTTCGTATCGATCACGGGAACGCCGCCGAATCTTCGCGCTTGCCGGCAAGAATGCGGCGAGATGATACTAACCAAGCTCTGGATAGTGACTTCGGCTTGATGTCGCAGTATCGGGCCGCGTGAGCGATTCCAGCGCGCTTCGAAGCCGGATCGCTGCGCCGTCGAACGCCAAGGGACCACCGCGCTCGATCGATTCGATCGAAAATGGCGAGCAAAGGCGTAGCATTCCAGTGAAGGCGCAATCCTCGATGACATTCGCAGATAGTACACGAGGTTAGCTTCCTCTCATTCGCCGCGACCCAGAATTGGATCAGCATACGTCTGCTGGAGAACGAGAAGCCACGCAGCGCTCGCCAAAGGATCGGGGGGCATATCGAAATCCACGTTCCGACGGCGCAGATCGGCTGTGAAGATCGCCATAACGCGATCAAGATCCAGATTGTCGTTTTTAGACTCCCGGTCCCGAACCTCCGCCTTCCAGACCAAGGACAGGCGAACGGCACGGCCGGGATACGTCGCCCGGACTTCTCCGTTCTCCACTATCTCCCAGGTGCCGTCGCGGGCCGGCTGAATTTGGGCCGAGGGCGAAATGCGCGGCGGCACCGCATCGGGATCGCCAACGGGACCGATGCGGTGGTACATTCGGTCGTTATCTGCCATCACGGCGACATTGCCGAATGGAGACCGCTCGCTGAGCATTGGGCCATCAAGCCCTTCCGGCCAGTAGTCGAAGCTGCAACCCGAGCCTTCATAAAACCACGCGACCGCTCCTGCCTGGATCACGCGCCATTTTTCGAACAGGCCGGAGCTTCCCATCATTCGCAGAAGCGACAAAGGATACTGCTTTCGTGTTGCGCCGTGAAAGGCGGGGATGTCGACATGGGTCATGCCGGCAGGCATCGGCGCATTGACATTGACCACGACAAATTCCGGAAACACACGCGACGTGCCGAAGAGGGTTTTCGCCGCCGCAAGAAATTGCTTGTTGTGCAGGATCAGTTCAGCGCCCTCGACGAGCGGCACGCCGCCCGCCGCCCAGTTTCCTCGGAACCAGGGTTGAACCGACTGTTCGGCTTCGGGTTTGGTCGCATCGTCCACGACGACGTCCGGGATGTAGGCCGCGATCGCACCATAGGGAGCGTGTCGCGCGAACATGGCGCGGATCGCCTCGCGATCCTCAAATGCCGGCTCGATCCGAAGTGGCCTGTGGACGAATTTCATTGTTTCCTCCCTTGCGACGAAGATCACCGGTGGCGAGTGCGGCAAGCAGTTGCTCGCGGCTAGGCTGGACCATCGGCGGTCCGCCGTCGTGTTGATCCAGCACCTGTCGAATACGTGCCACCATGCGCGGATCGGTATAGACGTCGTTTGGCCAGCAGATCATTCCGGCGACATTCAGCAATGCGCGGAACGCAGTCGGATCGAACAGCGCAGCCGTTCGCAGTTGGGCGTAGTCAATCCGGTCGAAGATGACGGGCACCTTCGGGGCTGGAGCATTGAAGATGGCATGCTGAAGCATCGCTAACCGCGCACCATCGATCGTCACCTGATCCTCATAGAACGGCGCGATATGGTCGCCGACCAGTCTGTCCAATTCGAACGCCTGTGCGATCCGATCCGTGACATGCAGTTCGATGGTGTCGAGAAGATCGGCGGCCGCCAAAAGCGCAAGGCTTAACCCGCGGCCGGGCGAAGGATTGGTCGTACACACGGAGTCGCCGATCGCATGCAGACCCGTGACGACGGGAGCGCCATTCACAACCAAGCGGCGCAGCGTGTTGCGCACCGCGCCCATCGCAAAAACTGGGCTAATCGGCTCCAATCTGTCCAGCCACGCGGCGTAGGCGGGCACAGTGCGCACGACCGCGGCAAACACCTCGGGGTATTTGAGCGCGCGGAAACGCCGATCCCTGGCGAGTGGCACGACCGCCAGTTGAACCTTCCCGTTGTCCGCTCCCGAAACCAACAGGGTGAATTCGTCCAGGCTGGCGAGCATCCGCGTAGGAACCTCCGGAGCCTCGATCCCGGGACGCATCTGATAATGACGGCTGAAATAGGCGAGGCCGCACTCCGCGGCGTACGCTGCCGCCGGCCGGGCACCGATCTCTCCCAGCCAGCGATCGATCGCTGAACCGCGGCCGGCCGCGTCGATGACGAGATCTGTGACATGATCATCTTGCTCAGTGCGCACGCCGGTCACATGAGGTGGTTCGCCCGCCGCGCTAAGCAGGCCGGTCACCCGCACCCCGCAGCGCAGCGTCACACCTGGCTCTGCCAGCACCGTGCGCAGCAACACCCAATCAATCGTTGAACGCCGGATCTTCAGGAGCGAAAGGCGCTCGTCGCCCGGGCGGGGCGCTGTATCAACCAGCGACGGCGGCATCTGGGCCGAGAGAGGCGCCTCGACCGCCCCGGCCGCGCACAATTCCCGATAGACATCGGGCAGCCGCTGCAGAAGAAGCTCCCGGCATTTCGGATTGACGATGTGGGGCTGGACGATCTGTGGCGCCGTCGTTCGGAACGCCGATGCAGCGGCGGCTTCGACATCCGCGCCGGGCTCCAGGCGGTCTCGTTCAAGCACCAAAATCTGATGGCCCGCTCGTGCCAACATCAATGATGCAGACAAGCCCGCAAAACCTCCGCCGATGATGATGATCTTCAAACGGCTCCTCCGACACCGCGCGTGGCTGACGAATCGTGGATAGCGTTGGAGGTGACTTGCGCCTTCCGCGGCAGGAACAAGGCCAGAGTTGCAGACACAAGGAACGCGAGACCAGCAAAGGCCAGGCCGGCGTGCAGGCTGCCTGTCCTTCCCTGAATCAAGCCAACGACGTATGGTCCGACGAACCCACCCAGGTTGGCCACAGAGGCCACAAGCGCAATACCCGCAGCCGCCGGGAAACCAGACAGGAATTCGCCGGGCACCGAAAAGAAGACCGGCAAGAAGCTGTAGCTTCCGATCGCCACGACCGAAAAAAGGACCACGGATAGAAATGGTGGCGGGGACGCTTCCAGCAACAGCAGACCAATTCCCGCCAAGGCTCCCGCCGCTGCCATGTGATACCGGCGTTCCAGCGTGCTGTCGGAGTGGCGCGAGACGATGATCATCGCGATCAGGCCAACGAGATTGGGTATTGCGAGAAGCAACCCGACGACGCTACCGGACGCGCCCGCCAAGACGGACTTCATCATCTGTGGAAGCCAAAACAAGAATGTGTAAGCGCCAAAACCGAAAGCAACGCCGATACACGCCAAGTGCCAGACCCGCGGATGGATCAGAGTCCGCGTCACAGACATCGATTGCCAACCGGGCTTATGCCGCTCTTCGTACTCCAATTGGTCGGCGATCCAGGCCTTTTCTTGCTGAGTGAGAAACTTGGCTTCCGCAGGTCGGCTTGGCAGTAATCGATTCGTCAGAAACACGCACAAGATTGCCGGCAATCCCTCGAGAATGAGCAACCATCGCCAGCTGCTCAAGCCGAACCAATCCGCATGATCCAGAATGATCCCTGAAATCGGAGCACCCAGGATGCTCGCGACGGGGATGCCGATGATGATCAGCGCCAGCGCTTGTGCTTTCGCCCGCAACGGAAACCAATAACCCAAGTACAGAGCGATACCAGGAAAGTATCCCGCTTCTGCGAGCCCGAGAGCAAAGCGCGCGATATACAGCTGATGGGCAGACTGTACAAACCCGGTCAGAGTGGCGACTGCGCCCCACGTGATCAGGATTCGGGCTAACCAGACCGGTGCTCCGATTCTGTGAAGAATCAGGTTGCTGGGGATCTCCAACAGGAAGTAACCCAAGAAGAAAATTCCCGCTGCCAACCCGAACTGCTGGCTGGTTATTGCCAGTTCGCGGTTCATGGTCAGGGCGGCAAACCCCAGGTTGGTTCGGTCGATGAAGGCGATCACGTAGAGAGCAAGCAGAAAGGGAAGCAGTCTGATCCTGAGCTTCCGCAGGATTGCGACCTCGATGAAGCTCGACGCAACTTTGGCGTGTTTGCGAAAATCCAGTTCGGCACTTTGGTCCATTGAGGTCCTCTGGCGCTCGCATTCTCCGATCTTTGACGGCAAATCGCCCGCCAGCGGCTTGCGGTCGCGTGCATCAGCGGTAAAGTGCTTACAGTATCGAACCGGTGAGCGTCGTCACCCAAACGGGTGACCGAACAGCAGTCCAGCAGATGTACATTTAGATTCGCGGTGCTGGCGGCTTACCTTGCCGTTCGGCGTATCCGCGGCGCGAGGCGATCGACCAGTGTCAGTAGATCGGCCTGCCGCGATACGCCGGTCTTGGAAAAAATATGAGCCAAGTGGGTACGCGCCGTCTCCTGCGAGATGCCAAGCGTCCTGGCGGCAGAGGCAAGCGTCGCGTTCCGGGCGAGCTGCTCGAGGAGCCGGATCTCGGCCGCCGTGAGATCAAAGTTTCGCGCAAGCGCCCCGACGTCGGCGATCGAGTTTGACTCGGCACGCGTGATGAAGACAGCAGCAGTTGCCTGCGGCATCAAACGCGTACGCACGTCGCCTCGTGCGAGCGGCAACACATGGGCCACTGCGGGTTCGTCACTGAGTAACGGAACCCCTAGTCCGCCGCTACCGATTTCGGATTCGTCGGTGCGAGCGAGCCCGATTGCTGCCGACAGCTGTTGATTTGCAGTTGCGTTGCTCGCCGTGAGAATCCCGTCAATAGCGGTAATAGGGTTGTGCGCCAACAACATGCGCTTCGCGGAATTGTTTGCATGCAAGATGCACCCTTCTTCGCCGACCACCACTACCCCGGCGATAAAGGTATCAAGCGTCGCCGCAAGAGTATCAACTTCAATCTTCTTCACATCGAGAATGTCGATGATCTTCACCGCACGACCGACATGTGGCACAAGCAGGCGAATTGTTGCGGCGTCCCCATCCATCAAGTTGCCGCCATCCTGGTGGCGGCTGGCCGTGAGGATTGCGATCCGTCGCGCCTCGCGCAACACGACCGTCTGCATCACATCATTGATGCTTAGCGTGCGCCTCAACTCTTCGTAGATGCGTTTTCCATTCGACCCGGTCTGGTCGATGAACCGTGACATGATCAACGGCTCGCCGTCGCGTTGATATTGGCGACTGAATGCGAGGCTATAAAATCCGGTCAGTCGATCCGAGTAGGCGAGGTACCGTTCTTTCCAATCGGAACTAAGCCCCCACGAATGCGCGAATTTGTGACCCGACTGCTCCAAATCGACCAGCAACAGAAAACCGGACATACAGCCGATGCTCTGGCAAATTTCTGCGAGTGTCGCCGGCCATCGATCCGGTTCGATCGCGCAATCATAGATCATGCCAATTAACTCGGATAATCGTCGATGCGAAAGCATGCGCACTTTTTGCCAAAGGGATGAGAACAACCTACTGTTCTCTTTAACACAAGTCGCAAGCGTTAGTGTGGCGTGGTTCACAGATTTGGGTAACGACAATTCTCCTCGGAACCTGGCTATATATCGATCCTCGAACAGGACCTGGAGAAAAAAGTCTGCGCTATGCTACGCTATGGCATCCCCTCAGCGGGCGGTGAGACTGTGCTGTTTAGCCTCAAGCTCTGTCAGTCGGTCGAATCTGGCAGCGTTAGTATCCTCAATCCGAAGTTGCAATTGAGAATACATTCGCCATTTGATGACAGGATCAGTCGTCGCAGGAAGACTCCGACGCCGAGCTAAATGATGTTCACCACGATCATCCTCGCTACCAGAAAAACCATTTGGCGAACTATTCTGAGAAGCGCCGTCTTTGATCGCAGAGGGTGCGCGGCTTTGCCGGCGGCTCGCGTGAACCGAGCCCTGGCGGTCTCTGCCATTCGGCTTTGATCCTCGCGCGGATCAGGTGTCGTTCGCCGGAGGCACTCGCGCAAGGGGCCCGCCTTGATTGCATTCCGGCGCCGCTATCACTGCCCATTGCACGGGTGCCTTCTTAACCGGTCTCTCGACTGCACTCGCTTTCGGGTCCCGCCGTTCCGGCGTCGCTATCACTGCCCCTCAGCGGCTGCCTCTTCGCTTTGCCCTTAGTCCCATATGTAAAATAGAGGCCCTTCTTGATTCCCATCGATCTTCCGGTCCGAGGCGTAGGGCTAATCAAGTCTCGCAGCCATCGCTATGTCGCCGCTCGACCTGAGTGGGAGTCACCCGCGAAGCGCTGCCCAAACGCCGATGCGGACCAGAATATCAGATAAATCTTCAGGCCAGATCTGTTCGGCCGTCGAGAGCAATTCTTCGGCCGACCACCAGTGATGCGTGGCCATCACCCTCACGTTCAAGATCGGTCCAGCGTTCGCTCGAAATCATCTGTGCGGATTCCACCCGGACAAGGAAAAAGCGCTCGTCCGCACGGACTTTCTCGCCGTCAGGCGTCAGAAAGGTGGCAGTGCATTGATGAATCACTGGTCCCGGATCGTCGATTGAAAGTCCAGTTTCTTCGAATAGCTCGCGGCGCGCCGCTTGCGCATAACTCTCGTTAGAGTCTAACCCGCCGCCAGGCGTAGCCCAGAAGCCTTGTCCTGCGAGCGGGTGTTCAAACCTAAAAGGAGAATGCGATCCAACGGATCAACGACCAAGAGTCGAGATGACGGGCGCTCGCGCATAGCGATCTCATGATACGAAGCTGGCGGGGGACGGAATGCTGTCTCCAGCGTAGACGCACGGCGACCATGTGGACCGGTCCACCCAAGAAGATAACCTTGGTAACTTGCCGAACGGAACACTGCACGACATTTTATGCGTTCGAGCGAAGGGGCTCCGCCCCTCGCGCGCGCCAGGGTGAAGAGCCGGCAGATGCCGGCGCCGACCCGAGCGGTCTCCCCGGTCTTCCGCGCTCTTTTCTGATTCATCACGCTCCAAGCCTTGGCAAGCGCTTGTGCAGACCCGCTCTTCCGAGCGGCCCTGACGGGCGGGCGATCCCCCTCCGCTCGGATCGCCCTGGCACTTGCTACCCCCGGTCTCGCCGACGGGCAGGGGCGCAGGCGCGAAGTGTGTGCGCTCTGCGCCCTTGAAGCCAAAAAAGGAGATCAATCATGTCGGCCAAGCAAGTCAAAACCGTTCCTGAAAATGGAAGCGAGATTTTTATCCCGCTTGACAAGCTGAAGAAGTCGCCAAAGAACGCCCGCAAGATGCCGCACAGCGAGGCGGCCATCGAGGCCTATGCGGCCAGCATCGCCGCAAAAGGCCTCCTGCAAAATCTCGTTGTCGAACCGGAGCTGAACGCGGATGGCTCGGCGACCGGGTTCTATTTCGTGACCATCGGCGAGGGTAGGCGGCTTGCCCAGCTCCTGCGGGTGAAGCGGAAGGAGATCAAGAAAACCGAGCCGATTCGGTGCATCGTCGATACCACGAACGATCCGCACGAGATCAGCCTCGATGAAAACGTCACCCGGGAGAACATGCATCCCGCTGACCAGTTCGAGGCATTCAAGGAACTCGCGGACGAACGAGGCCTTGGTGCGGAGGAAATCGCGGCCCGTTTCGGCGTGACTGCCCATGTGGTTCGCCAGCGCCTGCGGCTGGCGGCGGTCTCCCCGAAATTGATTCAGGTCTATCGCGATGGCGCACTGACCCTAGAGCAGTTGACCGCCTTTGCCATCACCGAGGACCACGCCCGGCAGGAAGGCGTCTATGAGCGGCTGTCCTATAACCGGGATGCCAGCACGATCCGCCGGCTGCTCACAGAAACCCATGTTGCAGCGACAGACCGCCGCGCTCGCTTTGTTGGCATCGAAGCCTACACGGAGGCGGGCGGCGCCATTCTCCGCGACCTCTTCACCGAGGATCGCGGCGGCTATCTGGAGGATGTGGCGTTGCTCGACCTGCTGGTGACCGCAAAGCTTGGCCGCGAAGCCGATGCGCTGCGGGCAGCCGAGGGCTGGAAGTGGACGGAAGCCCATCTCGACTTCCCGCATGCCCATGGCATGCGCCGGACGTATCCGCTTCCGGTGGTGCTGTCGGCGGAAGATGAGACCAACCTTGCGGCAGCTCACACGGAATTCGACCACCTGACCGAACAGCACCAGGCGGCTGACGAACTTCCGGACGACGTAGACGCGCGGTTCGGTGAGCTTGAGGTCGAAATCGAGCGGCTGGAAGCAAGGCGCACGGCCTATGATCCAAAAGATATCGCGCGTGGCGGCGCTTTCGTTGTCCTGAATCACGATGGCACCGTGCGCATCGAGCGCGGTTTCATCCGCGCCGCGGATGAGAAGCCCCGATCCGAGGCCGAGCCGCCAGAAGAAGCCTTGGAAGCAAAGGAGGCCGAAGGTGCGGCTAGTCAACCCGGGCAAGATGGGGAAGGAGACCATGAAAGTGGCACCGAGGAGGAAGATGACGACCGTCCGCTATCTGACACTCTTGTCCGTGACCTCACCGCCCATCGCACCTTGGGGCTGCGGCTCAATTTGAGCGAACAGCCGGATGTCGCCGTCGTCGCGGTCACGCATACGCTCGCGGCTCAAATCTTCTATCTCGGCGCCAATGCTCACGTCGTGGGCATTCAGCCGATCAAGACCGACTTGGCGACCCATGCCGACGGCATTGAGGATACACCGGCTGGCAAGGCGTTGGCGGATCGCCACGCCAATTGGGCGAGGCAGTTGCCCCGCGACGTGACCGGCCTGTGGACGTTCGTGGCCGAACTTGACCACGACAGCCGCATGGCGTTGTTTGCGCATTGTGTTGCCGTGACGGTCAATGCCGTCAAGCTGCCGTGGGAACCAAGGCCTCGCGCCTTGGCGACGGCCGACCGGTTGGCGGAAGCCGTCACGCTCGACATGACCGGATACTGGCGGCCGACTGTGCGGAGCTATC
>NZ_JAFAVV010000146.1 GCF_019242285.1 Bradyrhizobium sp. | reverse complement strand
TCGCCGCCGGCGTCATCGTCAATATCATCTCCTATGCGGTCTGCGTGCCGATCCTGCAGCGCTATTGCCATGTCGCGAAGATGCCGCTGATCACGCGGCGCTGGTACGACATCCCGTTCCGCGCCGCGCTGGTCGCGAGTCTGGCTGCGACCGTGACGGCTCTGTCGAGCTGGGTCGGTCCGACCATCAGCGGCATTCTGGCGCTGTTTCCGATCGTGTTCACCAGCATGATGCTGATCCTGCATCCGCGCATCGGCGGTCCCGCCACCGCGGCCGTGATCGCCAATGGCGGCTGGGGCCTGATCGGGCTTGCGCTGGCGATCGCCGTGCTGCATGTCGCGGTGCTGCATTTCGGCTCCGCGATCGGCTTGAGCTTGGCGCTGCTGGTCTGCGTCGGCTGGAATCTGGCGCTGTGGTGGAACGGGCGGCGCAAAAGCGCTCAGCGCATCCTTGCAAAGAGCTCCCAGTAGAAGCCGCCGGACACCGCGATCGACAGCAGCGCCGCCGAGGCCGGCACCACCGGCGACATTCGCCGCCAGCGCGTGACCTCGTGCATCAGCACCAGCGGCACGATCGGCAGCAGCATGAAGACCATGACCAGCGGGATCGCCCAGCCGGAGCTCGAGAGATAGATGATGCAGATCACCGCCTGCAGCAGACCGGCCGCGAGCGCGAGCCACACCAGCAAAGTAGCCGTGAACCTCATGACGCCCCCTTTTCAGCGAGCGATTTGAGTTTATACAGCGCCTCCAGCGCCTCGCGCGGCGACATTTCGTCGGGATGCAGCGCTCTCACCGCGGCGGCGAGCTGTTCCGCCTCGCTCCGGGGCGCGGCCTCCGCCGCCGCGCGCGACGGCACCGCGAACAGCGGCAGGTCGTCGGCGAGCGCCCGAGCCGTCTGGCCGCGGTCCTGCGCTTCCAACTTCGCCAGCACCGCCTTCGCCCGCGTGATCACCGTTGGCGGCAGGCCGGCCAAGCGTGCGACCTGAATGCCGTAGGAGCGGTCGGCCGAGCCCGGCAGCACCTCGTGCAGGAACACGACGTCGCCCTGCCATTCCTTGACACGCACGGTGGCGTTGAACATCCGCGGCAGCTTTGCCGAGAGCGCGGTCAATTCGTGGTAGTGCGTCGCAAACAGCGTGCGGCAGCGATTGCTCTCGTGCAGATGCTCGATCGCTGCCCAGGCGATCGAAAGCCCGTCGAAGGTCGCCGTCCCCCGGCCAATCTCGTCAAGGATGACCAGCGCGCGTTCGCCGGCCTGGTTCAGGATCGCCGCGGTCTCGACCATCTCGACCATGAAGGTGGAGCGGCCGCGAGCGAGGTCGTCGGCCGCACCCACACGGGAGAACAATCGGTCGACGACGCCGATCCGAGCGCGGGCTGCCGGGACGAAGGAGCCGATCTGCGCCAGCAGCGCAATCAGTGCGTTCTGGCGCAGGAAGGTCGATTTGCCCGCCATGTTGGGGCCGGTCACCAGCCATATCTGTCCGGACTTCTGGGCGGGGGCGGGTGAGAGATCGCAGGAATTGGCGATGAACGGCGCGCCGTCGCGCTTCAGCGCCTGCTCGACCACGGGATGGCGGCCGGCCTCGATCGCAAAGCCGAGCGAGCCGTCGACCTCGGGGCGGACATAGTTGTCGTCGACCGCGAGCTTTGCCAGTGCGGTCGCGACATCGAGCAGCGCGAAGGCGTGCGCGGCCTCGCGCAGCTCACCGCTCATCGCCAGCGCCCTGGCGCTGAGCCGCTCGAAGATCTCGAGCTCGATGTTGAGCGCGCGCTCGCCGGCATTGGCGATCTTGGCTTCGGTCTCGCCAAGCTCTGCGGTGGTGAAGCGCACCTGGCCGGCCAGCGTCTGGCGATGGATGAAGGTCGCATTGAGCGGCGCCGACATCAATTTGTCGCCATGCTGCGCCGTCACCTCGACGAAATAGCCGAGCACGTTGTTGTGGCGGATCTTCAGGGCCTTGACGCCGGTCTCATCGGCATAGCGCGCCTGCATCGCGGCGACGACGAGGCGGGACGCGTCGCGCAGATTGCGCGCCTCGTCGAGCGCGGCCTCATAGCTCTCGCGGACGAAGCCGCCGTCGCGCTTGAGCAGCGGCAACTGCTCGGCGAGCGCGCGCTCCAGCTCGCGCGCCAATTCCCGCGACGGCCGCTGCAAGGCGGCGATGACGGCCGCGATCTCCTCCCGCGGCTCGACGAGCTCGGCAAGCCGTGTCAGCACCTGGTCGGCGGCGAGGATGCCGTCGCGCAATCCCGCAAGATCGCGCGGGCCGCCGCGCCCGACCGAGAGCCGCGCCAGCGCGCGCGACAGATCGGGCGCGCCGCGCAGGATCGAGCGGACGTCCTCGCGCGCCGCGCCGTCACTGACGAAGGCCGCGACCGCATCGAGCCGCCGCGCGATCTGCCCCGCATCGGTCAAGGGCGCCGCGAGCCGCTGTGCCAGCAGCCGCGAGCCGGCCGGCGTCACCGTGCAGTCGATGGCGTCGAGCAGCGAGCCGCGCCGCTCGCCCGCGAGCGTGCGGGTCAGTTCGAGATTGGCGCGGGTGGCCGGATCGATCGCCATGGTGGTGCCGACCGCCTCGCGCGCCGGCGGCGACAGCGGCACGCGCTTGCCGACCTGGGTGCGGTCGACATAGGTGACGGCGGCTGCCGCCGCGGTCGCTTCCAGCCGCGACATCGCCGCGAGCCCATCCATGGTCGCGACCGCGAAATAGTCGCACAGCCGCCGTTCGGCGGTGGAGCTGTCGAACACGTCGCGGGTCAGGGGCGTCACCGCGGGCAGCTCGCGCAAGGTGGTGCCAAGCTCGCTGTCGCCGTAAAGCGCGTCGGCGACGATCGCCTCGTTCGGATTGATCCGCGCCAGCGTCGCCACCAGCTCCGCCGCCGCGCACTCGGTGACCATGAATTCCGAGGTGGAGATGTCGAGCCAGGCCAGCCCGAAGCGGTCGCTTCCAGCGGACGAGCGCGCCCGCGCGATCGCCAGCAGATAGTTGTTGGTGCGGGCATCGAGCAGAGTGTCCTCGGTCAGCGTGCCCGGTGTCACCAGCCGCACCACGTCGCGGCGGACGACGCTCTTGTTGCCGCGGGCGCGCGCGGTCGCCGGATCTTCGGTCTGCTCGCAGACCGCGACGCGGAATCCCTTCTCGATCAGCCGGTGCAGATAGTCGTCGGCGCGCTCGACCGGCACGCCGCACATCGGGATGTCCATGCCCTGATGCTTGCCGCGCTTGGTCAGGATGATGCCGAGCGCCTTGGAGGCGAGCTCGGCATCCTCGAAGAACAACTCGTAGAAATCGCCCATCCGGTAGAACAGCAAGAGCCCCTGATGGGACGCCTTGATCTCGAGATATTGTTCCATCATCGGCGTGACGCGCGCGGTGATTTCGGCGGGCATCGCCTCGGCGGCAAGGGGCGGAGGAACGGGAATGGGGGACTGGACCGTCATGGGAGGCGCAACCTAGCCAATTTCGCGAGCCCGTCCTATCGCTTTACCCGCACGGCAAGGGTTTTCCACCCTCTCCACGGTCAAGCCTGCATGAGCGATGCATGATGAGCGCTGCGCGCAGGCGAAACCGTCAATTGACCTGCCGTGGGGCCGCTCCTACAACTCGTCGTCAACTGTATGACAATCTTGCCGAAAGCGCGGCACCAGGGAGAAACCGATGCGTGATGTGTATGTCTGCGATGCCGTGAGGACGCCGATCGGCCGCTTCGGTGGCTCGCTCGCCAAGGTGCGCGCCGACGATCTCGCGGCGGCCCCGATCAAGGCGCTGGTGGCGAAACATGACAAGCTCGACTGGTCGCAGCTCGACGAGGTCTATTTCGGCTGCGCGAACCAGGCCGGCGAGGACAACCGCAACGTTGCGCGGATGGCGCTGCTGCTCGCAGGCGTGCCCGATTCCGTGCCGGGCCAGACCATCAACCGGCTGTGTGCCTCCGGTCTCGACGCGGTCGGCGCCGCAGGCCGCGCGATCCGCGCGGGCGAGATCGATTTCGCCATTGCCGGCGGCGTCGAATCGATGACGCGAGCGCCGTTCGTGATGGGCAAGGCATCGGAGGCGTTCGCGCGCTCGGCCGAGATGTTCGACACCACGATCGGCTGGCGCTTCATCAATCCGCTGATGAAGGCGCAATATGGCGTCGATGCCATGCCCGAGACCGGCGAGAATGTCGCCGAGGAATTTCAGGTGTCGCGCGCCGACCAGGACGCGTTCGCGCTGCGCTCGCAGCAGCGCGCCGGTGCCGCGATCGCGGCCGGCTATTTCGCCGAGGAGATCGTTCAGGTGTCGGTGCCCGGTGGCAAGGCTGGGCCGATCACGGTCGACAAGGACGAGCATCCGCGTCCCGAAACCACGCTGGAGGGACTGTCGAAACTCAAGCCGATCGTGCGCAATCCGGGCACGGTGACCGCGGGCAATGCGTCGGGCGTCAATGATGGCGCGGCGGCAATGATCCTTGCTTCGGAGGAGGCCGTGAAGAAGCACGGCCTGACGCCGCGGGCGCGCATCCTTGGGCTCGCCTCGGCCGCAGTGCCGCCGCGCATC
>NZ_JAFAVV010000232.1 GCF_019242285.1 Bradyrhizobium sp. | reverse complement strand
TCAGCGCCTTCTGTGCGGCGTTAACCTATCTCGCGCGTTGACCGCGCCTCACAACCACCGTTACCTTGGCGCCACGAACCGAGGGCGCCGCCGTGACGGGACTATCGCATCGCCAGACCGAAATCCTCAATCTTGCCCGCGCCTCGGGCCGGGTGCTGGTGGAAGATCTCGCCCGCCGCTTCGATGTGTCGGCGCAAACCATCCGCAAGGACCTCAACGATCTCTGCGAGCAGCGCTCACTGACCCGTATCCATGGCGGGGCCATCATCGCCTCCGGCGTCGAAAACCTCGCCTATGAGGCGCGCCGCTTCGTCGCCGCCGAGGAAAAAAAGGCAATCGGCGCCGCGGCGGCCGCGCTGATCCCGAACGGTTGCTCGCTCTTCATCAATATCGGCACGACGACGGAAGAGGTCGCGAGCGCACTGACCTCGCACGAAGACCTGCTCGTCATCACCAACAACCTCAACGTCGCGATGCTGCTCTATCGGCATCCGCGCATCGAGGTGATCGTCGCGGGCGGCGCGGTGCGCCGCGCCGACGGCGCCGTGGTCGGCTCGACCGCGACGCAGCTGATCGGCCAGTTCAAGGTTGACTACGCCATCATTGGCGCGTCCGCGATCGACGAGGAGGGCGCGCTGCTCGACTTCGACTATCGCGAGGTGCAGGTGGCGCAGGCGATCATCGCCAACGCGCGCAGTGTGATGCTGGTCGCCGACTCCAGCAAGTTCACCCGCTCGGCGCCGGTGCGCATCGCGCATATGAGCCAGATCCAGACCTTCGTCACCGACGCGGCGCTGCCGGCCGGTCTGGCGAACATCTGCCATTCGCGCGGCATCCAGGTGATCGAGGCGATGCCGAATGCCGGCTCCGATGAGGCCGATGCGTCCGACGCGGAAGCATCGGACGTGACGGCTCCGTCGCCCGTGGTCCGGCTGCGCTAGCGAAATTCTCCCTGCGGACCATTGCATGAAAAAATGATCCAGGGCCTGCGTCATTTCAGCAGAAGACGCCGGTATTTATGCTCTATACGTGTGAACGTTCACTTGATTCGGCAGGGAAGTGCGCTGCACACGAGGGCGGTGTTGCGGTCGATGTCGGCGGGCGACTGGGGACAGCTCCTGCTGCTGGGTCTGCTCTGCGGCGGCTCGTTCTTCTTCGCCCGCGTCGCGGTGGTCGAAATCCCGCCGCTGGCCCCTGGGGCTGTACCGGGTGTCGATTGCGCGCTGGCGCTGCATCTCTGGCTGAGGCTGCGCGGCATTTCTTTTGCGCTGGGTGAGCGGCTGAAGCCGTTCGAACTGGTTGGAATGACCTTGATCATCGCCAGCCTGGTTGGTCATTGACGGCCGGCTCTTCCGTTCGCTGAGCGATCGTGTCCACGGTGCTGCCCAATTCTTGGGCTCAATCTGCTACTTTTTTCATTGCTTTCGTATTCAGTTGTGATTACACCGAAAACGAAAGCTAAACCGCCAAAACGAAGGCGGGCGCCGGGGGAAGCGCTTTTGGATCGGATTTTCGACCTCGCGATCATTGGGGGCGGCGTCAATGGCTGCGGCATCGCGCGCGATGCAGCCGGGCGCGGCAATACCGTTTTCCTCTGCGAAATGAACGATTTGGCCAGCGGGACGTCGTCCTGGTCGACGAAACTCGTGCATGGCGGGCTGCGCTATCTCGAATATTACGAGTTCCGCCTGGTCCGCGAGGCGCTGATCGAGCGCGAGATCCTCTGGCAGATCGCGCCCCACATCATCCGCCCGCTTCGCTTCGTGCTGCCGCATCATGCGGGCCTGCGGCCGGCCTGGCTGCTCCGGCTCGGCCTGTTCCTCTACGACCACATCGGTGGCAGGCACCTGCTGCCGCCCACCCGCACAGTCGACCTCACCACGGATGTGGTCGGCCGTCCCCTGATCCCGCGGCGCTACAGCCGCGGCTTCGAATATTCCGACTGCTTTGTCGACGACGCGCGGCTGGTGGTCCTGAACGCGCGCGACGCAGCCGACCGCGGCGCCGACATCCGTACCCGCACCCGTGCCGTCGAGATCAGGCAGACCGACGGCATCTGGCAGCTCACCACCGAAAGCAGCATCAGCGGCGAACGCGCGATCATCCGCGCCCGGGTGCTGGTCAATGCCGGTGGGCCGTGGGTCGAGAACGTGCTGGCGACGGGCGCCGGCGTCAACGCGCGCGCCAAGGTGCGGCTGGTGCAGGGCTCACATATCGTGGTGCGGAAACTCTACGAGCACGACCGCGCCTACATGTTCCAGAACGCCGACGGCCGCATCATCTTCGTCATTCCCTACCAGGACGATTTCACCCTGATCGGCACCACCGATCGCGACTATGAGGGCGATCCGGCGAAGGTGAAGGCGACCGACGAGGAGATCAAATATCTCTGCGCGTCCGCCAGCGAATATCTGGCGAAGCCGGTTCACCCGGACGAGGTGGTCTGGACCTATTCCGGCGTGCGGCCGCTCTACGACGACGGCGCGAGCGAAGCCAAGGCCGCCACCCGCGACTATGTGTTCGAGCTCGACATGCCCGGCGGCGCACCGCTGCTCTCGATCTATGGCGGCAAGATCACGACCTATCGCCGCCTTGCCGAGGAGGCGCTGGAGCGGCTGGCGCCCCATCTCGGCAGCGCCAATCTGCGCGAGGGCTGGACCGGCAAGACGCCGCTGCCCGGCGGCGAGTTCGATGTCGCGGCGCTTCCGGCGCTCACGGCCGAGCTGCAGCGCAACCACCCATTCCTCTCCCGGGAGCATGCCAACCGGCTGGCGCACGCCTATGGCACGCGCGCCTCGCGCCTGCTCGGCGACGCAAGATCGCTCGCCGATCTCGGCGCGTCCTTCGGCGCGACGCTGACGGCGGCCGAGGTGAGATACCTGATGGCATCCGAATGGGCAGAGACGGCGGAGGACATCGTCTGGCGCCGCTCCAAGCTCGGCTTGCGCCTGTCGCCGGACGAGATCGCGGCGCTCGATGCCTGGATGTCGGCCAACCGCGCGCCGCAGCAAAACTCGCTGGTCGAGGCGGGAGGGCGGCCATGAGCGTCGCGCTCGATCATGTCACGCGGCTGGTCGATGGCGTGGCGACCATCCGTGACGTGTCGCTCACGCTGGAGCCGGGCACGCTGAGCGTGCTGCTCGGCCCGACGCTGTCGGGCAAGACCTCGATCATGCGATTGCTGGCAGGCCTCGACAAGCCGCACTCCGGTCGCGTGCTGGTCGACGGCAAAGACGTCACCGGCATCGACGTGCGCCGGCGCTCGGTCGCGATGGTCTATCAGCAGTTCATCAACTACCCTTCGCTGACCGTCTACGAGAACATCGCCTCGCCGCTGCGGGTGCAGGGCCGGCCGCGCGAGGAGATCGAGCGCCGCGTTGGCGAGGCGGTGAAGCTGTTGCGGCTCGAGCCGTTCCTGTCGCGCACGCCGCTGCAGCTCTCCGGCGGCCAGCAGCAGCGCACCGCGATCGCCCGCGCGCTGGTCAAGGGCGCCGATCTCGTGCTGCTCGACGAGCCGCTCGCCAATCTCGACTACAAGCTGCGCGAGGAATTGCGCGCCGAGCTGCCGCGCATCTTCGAGGCGTCGGGCGCGATCTTCGTCTATGCCACCACCGAGCCTTCGGAAGCCTTGCTGCTCGGCGGCCGCACCGTGTGCATGTGGGAAGGTGAGGTGCTGCAGGTCGGCGAGACGCCGAAGGTCTACCGCCATCCCGACACGCTGCGGGTGGCGCAGGTGTTCTCCGATCCGCCGCTCAACACGGTTGCGATCGAGAAGCGTGACGGCGCGGTGCAATATTCCGGCGGCGTCACAGCGCCGGCTTCCGGCCTCTATGCGGGTCTCGGCGACGGCCACTACCGTGTCGGCTTCCGCGCCCATCAACTGGAGCTCGCCAACGGACAGGCCGGCCGGCATGCCTTCCCGGCAACGGTCACGGTGACGGAGATCACCGGCTCGGAGAGTTTTGTCCACCTGACGCGTGACGCCACCAACTGGGTCGCGGTGCTGCACGGCGTGCACGAGTTCGAGCCCGGCCAGACGCTGGAGGCGATCCTCGATCCCGACAACGTCTTCGTGTTCGACGCGGCGGGCCGTCTCGTCGCGTCACCCAGATCGGCATAGGGGAAAGACGATGGCCCGCATTGACCTCGTCGAGCTCGCACAATCCTACCACGGCCCCGACGCCGATCCCGAAAGCTTCGCGCTGAAGCCGATCTCGATGACCTGGCGACAGGGCGGCGCCTATGCGCTGCTTGGCCCCTCCGGCTGCGGCAAGACCACGCTGCTGAACCTGATCTCCGGCATCCTGCCGCCGACGCGCGGAAAAATCCGGTTCGACGGCGTCGACATCACGCCGCTGTCGACGCAGAAGCGCAACATCGCGCAGGTGTTCCAGTTCCCGGTGATCTACGACACCATGACGGTCGGCGAGAACCTGGCTTTTCCACTGAAGAACCGCGGCGTGCCGAAGGCCGAGATCGACAAGCGTGTCGCCGAGATCGCGCGCCTGCTCGACCTCACGCCGGAGCTGAAGCGCAAGGCGACGCGGCTCACCGCCGACGCCAAGCAGAAGATCTCGCTCGGCCGCGGATTGGTGCGCTCCGACGTCGCCGCCATCCTGTTCGACGAGCCGCTGACGGTGATCGATCCCGAACTGAAATGGCAGTTGCGCTCCAAGCTCAAGGCGCTGCACCGCGAGCTCGACCTCACGATGATCTATGTCACCCACGACCAGACCGAGGCGCTGACCTTCGCCGACACCGTGGTGGTGATGCATGACGGCCGCGTCGTGCAGAGCGGCACGCCGGCCGAATTG
Organism: Bradyrhizobium sp.; assembly: GCF_019242285.1. Taxonomy (GTDB): domain Bacteria; phylum Pseudomonadota; class Alphaproteobacteria; order Rhizobiales; family Xanthobacteraceae; genus Bradyrhizobium. Next base: position 624 of record NZ_JAFAVV010000232.1, on the reverse strand, counting down.
TTCGAGAAGCCGGCGCACACCTTCGTCGGCTATTTCATCGGCTCGCCCGGCATGAACATCGTGCCGGCCGAGGTGAAGGGACGACAGGCCCGCATCGATGGCCACGTCATCGCGCTCGTGCGCAGCTACGACGCGCTGCCGGCGGGCGCCAAGATCGAGATCGGCGTACGGCCGGAATTCGTCGACGTCGCGCCGCCGGCGCCCGGCCTGCTGTCCGCCGCCATCGAGCGGATCGACGATCTCGGCCGTATCCGCTTCGCGCGCGTGCGCGTCGGCGACGTCAAGCTCGCCGCGCGCGTGCCTTCCGGCCTTTCCGTCGCCGATGGCACGGCCGGGCTGAAGTTCGATCCCGCGCATGTCCACGTCTATGCCGACAGCAGACTGGTCGAGGGGACGGCCTGATGGACAAGACCGTCAACCAGAAGGCCTGGTTCCTGGTGCTGCCGGTGTTCGCGGTGGTGGCGTTCTCCGCCATTCTGCCGCTGATGACGGTGGTGAACTATTCGGTGCAGGACACCTTCGGCAACAACCAGTTCTTCTGGAACGGCATCGGCTGGTTCAAGGAATTGCTCGATCCTTCGACCGATCTCGGTGGCCGCTTCTTCGCCTCGCTGTGGCGCAACC
>NZ_JAFAVV010000860.1 GCF_019242285.1 Bradyrhizobium sp. | reverse complement strand
GCCTGTTCGTCTCGCTCGGTGGTTATCTCGGCCTGACGATCGGCTGGATCGAAGGCGTCGAGCTGAATTTTTTCGGCGCGGTGCTCGGCTTCGACCTGCGGCGGCCGGCGCTGAAACTTCCCGGCACCGACAGGCTCGGCATGCCTCTGACCTGAAACGACCGCAGACTACGGCTGTGTCGTGACGATGCCGAGCCTGCTCCATTCGGACGATGGCAATTCGGTCATCTGGTGCGAGGCCGAGTTGCGATCGACGATGTCGAGCAGTTCGGGATCGACGCCCATCTCGCGCAGATAGATCCTGAACTGCGTGTCGAAATACGTCGTCATGCCTTCGCGGTGTTCGTCCGAAACGTTAGGCGCCCGGCGATTGCGGATCGCCATGCCTTCCAGGATCATCTGGGTGCCCGCAGGAAGGCTGCGATGCACAGCACCGGCCAGCATCAGCACGCAGGCGGTGTCGCAGCGGGTCGCGGACTGATCGAGGCGGGCATCGAGCGGTCCGCCCGGACGCTTCAGTGCAAAGCAGTCGGCCCCCGGCTTGTCGTTGCAGGCGTCGACCTCGGTGCGGCCGGCGGTGGCGTCGATGCCGCGGTCGCGCAGGATCCGCCCCAGGCTGGTGGCCACATTCAGAGCGGACGCGCCCCAGGTCTGAATGACGAGCGGAAGCTTGTGGCCGGCCTGCCGGTCGAGGATCGCGATCAGCCGCTTATGCGTGTCCCATTGCACGGTCCCTTCGGCCGCGATCCAGTCGGCGCAGCCGCGTCCGCAGGCATCCGCCGCACCATGCGCGACATAGAAGATCATGGCGTCGGGTGGCGAGCCGAAACCGCCGACCGGCGGCCGTGCGGTGGTCTGGCCGAAAGCGGTCGTCGCCGTGATGATGACGGCGACAAGCGCGCCGAAAACTGCGCGTCCGGCGCTCATGTCCGCAGCCCCCTGGTTGATCCCGGTGGCATTGTCCATCGGGACCGAGCGCGACGCAAGCGGCGCGCTCCACGACGCGTTTCCCGTTAAGGCATCGCGTCGCGACGCACGCATCTTGAGATGAGACGCGGATTGCGCACCCGCCGTCTCCTCGTCAGGCGGCGGAGAAGCCGCGTTGCGCGTGCGAGCTCAGGCCGCCTTGGCTTCCGGCTCCTTCTCGGCCGTCTCCATGGCGCGCAGATACATGTCGAGCAGTGTCTCGTGCTCGTCGCGCTCGTCCTGGTCCTGCTTCCGGAGCTTGATGATCTCCTTGAGGATTTTCACATCGAAGCCTTCGCCCTTGGCTTCCGAGAAGACTTCCTTCTTCTGCTCGTTCAATTCCTGCAATTCGCTGTCCAGATTCTCGATCCGCTCAATGAAAGAACGGATACGACCGCCGGGAATGCTGATGTCGGACATGGTGCCTCTCTGATGAAGGAGACCGCGAAAATGCAGGCAAAGACCTAACCAAGATGTTAACGCTGATCGACCGGCCGTGCTCGATTGCGACGTGCTTAACGCGGAACCCGAAGCGCGAGGTGATCGCCTGGTGCACGGCGAAAACGTCCCAGCGCATCACGCCCCGTGCATCACCGATTTCAGATATTGCGCGAGCTCGGCACGTCGGAACGGCTTGCCGATGATCGGAAACTCGTCCTCCGCGCCATGTCGCGCCAATATGTCGGCCGCATTGCCCGAGGTGAGCACGATCTTGATGCCGTTGCGCAGCCGCCGCGCCTCGCGCGCGAGCTCGATGCCGCTGATGCCCTGCGGCATCACGACGTCGCTGAACAAGAGATCGAACTCTTCCTCGCTCTTGAGCATCTGAACGGCCTCCGCGCCCCGGCGCGCGCAAAGCACCTGATAACCGAGCTGCTTCAGCATCGCGGAGGTGACGTCCAACACCTCGTCATCGTCCTCGACCACGAGGATGCGCCCCGAGCCGGCCGGCAGGTCCTGGAGCTGCAGAGCATGCGCCTGCGCTTCCGGTATCCTGGTCGATTTCGGCAAATAGAGGCTGACAGTGGTGCCTACGTCGACCGCGCTCTCGATCGTGACGTGGCCGCCGGATTGCCGAACGAAGCCATAGACTTGGGCCAGACCGAGCCCGCTGCCTTCGCCGGGAGGCTTCGTGGTGAAGAACGGCTCGAACGCGCGCGCGGCTACCTCGGGCGGCATGCCGGTGCCCGTATCAATGGCCGCGATCTC
>NZ_JAFAVV010000742.1 GCF_019242285.1 Bradyrhizobium sp. | reverse complement strand
CACGACGGCAACCTTGTGCCGGCAGAGCGTTGCGGCCGGGCAGGTGCAGCGCGCCTTGGCGAGAATACGCCCCGAATGGACCACATTCGCTGACTATGCCACCCTCGCATTCGCTGGCGCCACTTGTGTGGTGACCCGCGGTGGCGCTGATCAGTTCCAAGAACGTCAGCGCCAGCCGGTCGGTCGATCTGCTCAAGGTGAGCGTGAAGGACTTGCCGAGCCATCGCTCGCGCTTACCCAGCCGAAGCAGCCGAGCGAGCTTGACGACGGGCTGTTGACCGCAAGCGAGGTTGCGCAACTCAAGCTCAGGGCCGATTGGGTGTTGCTGTCGGCCTGCAACACGGCAGTCGCCGACAAGCCAGGAGCGGAAGCGCTGTCGGGCCTCGCGCGAGCCTTCTTTTATCCGGGAGCACGCGCGCTTCTGGTCTCGTACGGGTCGATTGCATCGGAGGCCGCGACTCGGCTCACCACCTCGACCTTCGCGATCCTGGAGGCCGATCCGAAGCTTGGCCGCGGCGCAACGCGATGGTGACCTACATGAACGACAAGTCAAGCCCACTGAATGCTTATCCGGGATTCTGGGGGCCGTTTTCCATCATCGGAGAGGGAGCCGCGAGATGAGGGCACCGGCGGATACGTTTCCGGCGCGCAGCCGCCGGTTCGGCATGATTCTCAGCATTGTCACCGCCCTCACTGGCTCTCTGATCGTCGCTCCCGCGCGGGCGGCCGATCTGGCTCTGCCAACCGACGCGAAAATCGTCAATTACTAAAGGCCAAGCGGCTTACACGCCGTCCTCAGGCCGGTACGATGCGCGGAGCACGATTATTGAAGCCGTCCCCCCGGCCCAATATCAAGTTGGCTGCAGCCGAACTGCTCGAAATGGAGCGGCGGTGCTTTGTTGACGACCGAGGGGTGCGAGTTCGACGTATCGCGGGAAGCGCTCCGAAGGCTGGCGGGGGATTACCGAGCGAAAGGCCGCCGCTACGGTGACGTTCTCACCATCTCGTTCGCAATGCGGCGCAGATAATGATCGGCCTTGTGCCGCATCCGCTCAGAGGAATGCCCGTCGCGGATTTTTTCGAGCTGAGGGACCGCCTCTCTAAGGATGTCAGCAGCTTCTCGCGCGTTCTCGCGCTCCAGGTCGGTCGCCGTACGACCCCCTGGGCCATGAACAAGTCGGAGAGCTCGACCGGTCCACCTCAGCCGGTCTGTGGCGCTTGCTTCCGGTTTGAGAAGCGAACACCGAATAACGACGGGCATGGCCTGCAGGGATCCACGAAGAAATTTCAGGCACGCTACATCGATGGAAGCTGACATGGACCAACCTCGATACAGACTGGAACAAGAAGGCGCGGAGCTTGGAGTTCCCACGCCTTTTGAGGTTCACGTCGTTTTGTAGGCCCGCGCCGAGGGTCCTCATGGCTCAACCCTCGGTCGAGAAGCATGGGATCCTAACGTCGGTGAAATGAAGGCGCCGGGCTCAGCCCCGCATTGATTCCTCGCGCTGCGGGTTTGCACAGCTTGTCCATAGATCAACTGAAACGGATCGGCCCCGAAGCATGAACGCAATACCCAAAGTTCAGCTTCGCGTAATCCATCGGTCGATCGAGCCATCGGGTGGTCATCAATCGACCCGCCAAGTGCGCCCGAATTCACGATGAGGGACAGTGGTATTGCCTTAAGGGACATGTTGGTGGCAAGTCCCGAGAAGATAGGGTTCCAAAAGCAGCCCGCCCAGCCGGCGAAGGCGTAGCTCACGGAAGTTTTCGACTGCCGAGCAAGGTCCGAAGCTGATCTGCCTTCTAGAAATGGGGGCCGGAAAGGCTGCCTTCGCTGGACTTCTGCGAGAAAAAGCAGGGCGCGACTGGCATCACCACAGTCGCGCCCTACGTCGCCGGTCAATGGGGCAGGGGGGAATAACCGGCTGCATCAATGACGCCGGGAGGCGGGAGTCGTTCCCGACAGGCACACAAATTCTGATACACGGTTAAGTGATCGGCGAACCCGAGAAACCTCCTGGCGCGACTAAACGTTGAACCCGCGATCGCCATGGGGCGAGGGATTTTGGCCATGCCATACGCGCGCAACGGAATACTCGGCACGATCGCCGTGGGCATCACCTTCGGTGCCGTGCAGATCGCCTCGGGCGAAGGGTTGAGCCATCGCCTGCTGACGGCAACAGCCATCGCGTCCCATGACGCGGTGGATGGCGTCAATCGGGCGGCCAAGGCCGACCGTGCCGCACCGGCCGTGGTGACTTCCGAAGCGACCCGCACGCTTTCCTTCCATGTCGACCGGTTGCCCGCGACGTCTGTCGTGGTCAGGGTTCCTGCACAGGAGGCGCGTGGCGGCAGGACGCCGCCGGCTCCGGCTGCTGCCCCGATTGTGATCAACAAGGAGCAGCGCAAGCCCATGATGGCCTGCGAGCCGGTGGTCAGCGTGCTCAGCGAGATCGCCAAGCAGCTTCAGCCGGGACGCTGCGTCACCTGATGCGCTGCGTCTTTCCGTAAACGAGACTCATTCGGCGGGCGCCTGATCGCCGGCCTGGCTACGGCCAGCCAGCAGTCCGAGCGCCAGTCCGCCGACCGCAAGAAGCGGAATCAGCCGCTTGACGCCGATGGCGCGGGCGAGCTGGATGCCGGTCGCGACCGTCATGGGGTCGGCGAGGAGGCTGTGCGTAGCGGCGGACTTGGCTCGTTCTGCCGCGCGCCGCTCGATTTGGCGCTTCCGCAGGAGATAGGAGAGCGCTGAGATCAGGGCGACGATGAAGAACAGTGCCGCACCGGAGAGGCAGGCCTCCACCGGTCCATATTTGTTCAACACGACGATGAACAGCGCTGCGCACAGGAACGACGTCGTGATGAACAGGGCGATGGCCGCGAACGCCGCCAGCGTAGTCTGTCGCAGTGCTACACCCGTCGATGCCCTGAAATCGTCGATCATGCGCTGAAACATCGCATTCCCCTCTCAAGACCCATGCTCAAACGGCGCCGGATCATCCGGCGCCGCCTCGATCTTCGTGATTTTCCTTGCGCTCATTGCCGCCAAATCATCGCCGCCAAGTCACGCCGATCAGGAAGCCGAGCCCGAGCGCGAGACCGACGGTCGCGAGCGGACGCTGCGTGATCACGTCCTCCAGCGTCTCCTCGATCGTGCCCGCGGCATCCTGCGCGGCTTCCAGCACGGCGCCGCCGCGCGTGGAAACGTCCTCCAGCGCCGCGCCGACATTGGCACGGGCCTGGTTGTAGCCGCGCCGCGCCTGCTTTCTGGCGGTACCCGCGAAGGTGTTGAGCGCGTCGTTGATCTGGTCGGTGAGGGCGGCGATATCGTTCTTCACGGTTGAGACATCCTTCTCCAGGCGTTCATAGGTGACGTCGTCCGTCGTGCTGTTCATCTTGGTTTCACCATTGGGTCATCTGGGTTTCGCCATTGGCCATCGACATCGAAAGCCCCCGAGACTTTGCCGATTCGTTCCGCAGAAAACGTCCCGTCGTAACGGAAGTTCCATTCCCGCGGGGATCAATCGGCCGGCAGTTGCGGTCCGCTGCCGGGCATCAGATGCTCCTTGAGAATGAGCCCGACGATCAGGAGCGGCGACGACAGGAAACCGCCCATCGGGCCCCAGAGCCAGGTCCAGAATGCCAGCGCGAGAAACACCGCGAGCGCGTTCAACGCCAACCTGCGCCCGATGATGGTCGGGGTGATGAAATGGCCCTCCATGAAGGCGATGCCGACGAAGGCCAGCGCCGCCATCACACCGGCACCGAGGGTCGGCAGCGCAATGACGCCGACCACGAGGAGAATCACGAACATGGCGACGGGGCCGATGATCGGAACGAAATTCAACGTGGCCGCGAGCGCGCCGAGCCCGGCCGGGTTGGGCATGTGGGTGACGGCGCAGGCGATGCCGGTCGCGATCCCGACGCCGGAATTGATCAGCGTGACGGTCAGCAAATAGTTGCCGAGATGCACCTCGATCTCGTTGAGGATGCGCAGCGTCCGCAGCCTCGCTTCGTGGTCGCCGAAGGTCATGATCAGCGCCCGACGCAGATCCCTCCAGCTTGCGATGAACAGGATCAGCGTAGCGAAGAAGAGGAGAAACTCGGTGAAGGTCGGCGAAAGGAACTCGATGGTCGGTTGCAGCCAGTCGACTTTCGGCATTTCGAACGAGCCGATCGGGCCGGAGCCGCCGCCGACCATGTGCTGCAGCTCGTGCCAGAGCGCGATCGCGCGGTCGAACACGTGGAGCTTGTCTTTGAGCTCCGACGCGAGCTGAGGCAACCGCGTGCTCCAGTCCATCAAGGGCGCCGAGATCAGGCCGACTATGAAAGTGGCGCCCGCTCCCACCGCGGTCACGATCAGCACCGCCGCCAAAGCGCGCGGAATCCGGCGACGCTCCAGGAAGCTCGCGGCCGGCGACAGCATGGTGCCAACCACGAAGGCCATCACGACCGGGAGAAAGAAGGCCTTGGCGAGATAGAGGACGGCGACAACGACGATGAGCAGGAGTCCGACCAGCGCGATGGCGACGACTTCGGCGCGGCGGATGACCGGCGGCTGCTCGCTTTTGCTGTCGGGCACCGGTTCGCCGGCTTGAGAATTGGGAAGCAATCGCTCACTCGGAAGCACACGCACAGCATCTCTCTCCCCCGCGCGAGCGGGCACGAACTCTCGCGCTGCGCCGTCGCGCCCTGCGCAGTTTGAACTTTCCGTTTCCATCTCAACCCGTCCGACATGTTGCGGTTCCCTCGCGGAAACGTGAGATCGGGTGAACTTGACAGCTGCGTGTTTGCCGCAACTGCGCCCGGAACCGGGCCGCCGTCATCCGCGTTCGTGACCCAGAGCATCGCGTGATGCAGCACATCCGATGGGGCAGCACATGACACAGATCTATTCCGCCAGGAGGCCGCTCGTTCGTGCGGCCGGCACCGTCCTGTTCGCCGGCACCCTGCTGATCGGCAGCAGCCTCGTTTCGACTGGCGCGAATGCGCAGGCGCTCGGCTACGCATCGAGCGATCAGGAAGGCGCTGTTGTCCCTCCCACAGCTCAGGACGAGGACAGCGTGCTGCCCGACCGGCTGCGACGGACCATCGTCAGCTTCAGCACCGCCGAGCCGCCCGGCACCATCATCATCGATACCGGAAACACCGCGCTCTATTACGTGCTCGGCCAGGGCCGCGCGATCCGCTATGGCGTGGGCGTGGGGCGGCAGGGCTTCACCTGGGCGGGCACCCAGACCATCAGCCGCAAGGCGGAATGGCCGGACTGGTATCCGCCGGCCGAGATGGTGGCGCGCCAGCCCTATCTTCCCCGCTTCATGGCCGGCGGCCCGGGCAACCCGTTGGGCGCGCGGGCGATGTATCTCGGCTCGAGCGAATACCGCATCCACGGCACCAACGATCCCACCACGATCGGCAAGTTCGTGTCGTCGGGCTGCATCCGCCTGACCAATGAGGACGTCACCGACCTCTTCAACCGCGTCAATGTCGGCAGCCGGGTCGTGGTGCTGCCGAAGAACGCAGCGCTGCAGGCGCAGCGCGCAGTCACCGCACGGCCGGTATCGGCCCAGGCGCGTCCCGCGCGCCTGACGCTGCCCTCCGGGCGGCAGGCGATGAATCCGTCGCCGTCGTCCGTCGATTGAGCTTAGGCGTCAGGTTGGTTTGAAAGGGCGTATCATGCGGAAGACATCGGGTTGGGGATGGGCCCGTTCGATCGCGGTGCTGGCCTGCATGTCCGGCCTCGCCACCGCCGCGCGGGCGGAAGATTTCTTTTCCGCGCTGTTCGGCGGCGGCCGTCCGCCCGCGCCGCCGCAGCAGACAATACAGCGCTTCTTCGGCGATACGCCGCGCCCGGCACCGCGCATCCGCGTCAGCTACGGCGGCGGCCAGGCCTGGTGTGTGCGTTCCTGCGACGGCCGCTATTTCCCCGTCAGCGGACCCGACAATGCGAGCCGCGCCGCTTCCTGCCACAGCTTCTGCCCGGCAACCGAGACGAGCCTCGTCTATGGCAGCAATATCGACGATGCTGCGACCGAGAGCGGCAAGTCCTATTCCGACCTGCCGAACGCGTTTCGCTATCGCAAGGAGCTCGTTGCCGGCTGCACCTGCAATGGCAAGAATCCGGCCGGGCTGGCCCGGATTCCCGCCGACAGCGACCCGACCTTGCGCAAGGGCGACATCGTCGCCGGCGCCAACGGTCTCATGACCGCCGATCATGATGCGGCCAGGCACAGCTCGATGAACTTCTCCCCGATATCGGAGCAGGCCCGGGCCCGCGTCGAGCGGCTGCCTGTGGTCGCCCGGGAATAGGGCTCGTCATGCGGCGCGGATCTTGCGCAGGAAATCGTTGACCTGGTGGCCGAGCTGCTGGCTCTGGCTCTCCAGCGTCTCTGACGCCTCCTGCACGTTCCCGGCCGCGGTCGCCGCAGCATCGGCGTCGGTCTTGACGCCGGCGATGTTCTCCGAGACGTTCCTGGTGCCCTGCGAGGCAAATTGCGTCGAACGCGTGATCTCCTGGGTCGCGGCGCCCTGCTCCTGCACCGCTGCCGCGATCGCGGTCGCGACCTCGTCGACCTCGCCGATGATGCCGCCGATGCCCTTGATGGCGTCGATCGCTTCGCCTGCGACCTTCTGGATGTCGGCGATCTGCTCGGAGATCTCGTCGGTGGCTTTCGCGGTCTGGCTCGCCAGCGACTTGACTTCGGAGGCGACCACGGCGAAGCCGCGACCGGCCTCGCCGGCGCGCGCCGCTTCGATGGTGGCGTTGAGCGCCAAAAGGTTGGTCTGCGCCGCGATCGAGTTGATCAGGCCGACCACCTCGCCGATGCGTCCGGCCGATTTCGCCAGCCCCTGCACGGTGCCGTCAGTGTCGCGAGCCTGGTCGACCGCGCGCTTGGCGATGCCGGCGGCGTGGGCCGCCTGCTGGCTGATGTCGTTGATGGACGCGCTGAGCTCCTCCGCGGCGGCCGCAACGCTCTCGACGCTGCTCGAGGCGTCACCGGAAGCCTTGCGGGCAACCTCGACGCGTTGATTGGTCTGGCGCGAGACATTCGACAGGTCGTCGGAGGTCTTGCGCATCTGGCCCGAGGCATCGCCGAGCTGCTGAAGGGTGCCGCGGACCGCGCCTTCGAACGCGGCGACATAGGACTCGATGGTGCGCTGGCGCGCCGCGGCCCCCGTGTTGCGCTCGCGCTCTTGCGCCTCGATTCTGATCTTGTCCTCGGCCTGCTGCTTGAACGTCTCCAGTGCGCCGGCAAGCGCGCCGATCTCGTCCTGTCGCTCGCCGTAGCCGGTCGTGACGTCGAGGTCGCCGCCGGCGACCTTCAGCATGGCGTCGCGAATCGTCAGCAGCGGGGTGATCACGCGGCGGCCGATCATCATCATGGCGCCGAAGCCGACGGCGATCGCGGCTACGAGCAGGACGAGCTGGAGCGCGAGCGAGCGAAATGCCGCGCCATGCTGCTCGTCGCTGTGGGCCTTGGCGGCCTCCAGCGCGGCTTCGGCGACCTTCACCGCGGAGGCCAGGCGGCTGACGGTGATCGGGCTCCACTGGTTGGGAGTCATGTCGGGTTTCTGCCCGGCCAGGAGCGTATTGGCGAGGTCGTCGCGCAGCTTGAGATATTGCGGATCGAAATAGGCGGTCTTCACCGCGGCCATGGCCGCCGAGAGTGCCGGCGGTAATTGTGTGCCCGATGCCATCAGTTGCACGGCGCTCCAGGCCGCCTCGGTGCCACCGACGGTCTTCATGTAGTAAAGGTGCCGTTCTGCCGTGAGGCTGCCGGCGTTGAGTGCGTTCGAAACCGTGAGCGAGGCTTCGCCGGCGGTGTTGCGCAACAGCCAGGCGAGCTGCTTGATGGCCAGGAACTGGTCGAATACAGCGTCCTGACGGATGACGCTCGCAGCCAGCGCCGTCGAGGTCTTGTCGAGCGTGGCCAGCATCGACTGCGTCGAATCCATGTACTCCTTGCCCAGTTCCAGCCGGCGCCCGGCCTTGGGCTTGGTGGCGCTGCTCCAGAACTCGGTCTGTTGCGTGATCAGGAGCTTGTTCAGTCGGTCAAGCTCGGGAAGTAACGCCTGCTTCTCTCCGAATGCGATATCGGGAAGCAGCTCCAGCGCGCGCGCCAGTGCCGGCATCTCGTCGTCGCGGATGTCGCGCAGATATTTCTCCGCCTCGCGGTCGATCGGTTGTTCGCCGTTCAAGGCCCGGGCCGTGTAGGCCCGGTCCGTTCGCAGGTTGTGCATCGCCTTGAACAGCTTGGCCGAGGCGTCGGCGACCGCGGACATGCGGCTCGTGGCTTGCAGGAGCTGCCAGGACTCCCAGGCGCCAAGCGAGAACATAGCGACCACCACAAGCGCAGTGGCGAAGATCACCGCCTTGAGCAGTGCGGAAACGGTCAACCGATTGAGCATGAGAGATTTCCCCCGAAACGGCGGGTAATTTGGCACGAGAACGGTAAAGAACCCGCCCGGAGCGGCCTTGGTAGAACTACGGATTGGCCCGTTCACGTCCCAGTCGCAGTTCCCGCATCGGAACCGCTGCGCTGAGCTCGTCAAGATGTTCTCCTCATCCTCGGCGTCGTGTCGCTCCTGAAGTCGATCGCCGTGTTCTGAACCTCTGCGTCGCCTGCATCACCAAAGACGAGAGCCCCGGCTCGTGGCCGGGGCTCTGCTGCTGCGTGCGCCACCGCGCGGCCTTACTTCAGCGTCCTGAACCAGTCGTCCACGTCCTTGTGGATCTGGTCTTTGGCGAGCCCGTAGCGCTGTTGCAACTTGCCCTCGAGCTGGTCACGCCGGCCCTCGATCACGTTGAGGTCGTCGTCGGTGAGCTTGCCCCATTTCTCCTTGGCGGCGCCCTTGAACTGCTTCCAGTTTCCTTCGATCCGATTCCAGTCCATCTCCATCCTCCACACAGTTGGGGAGGATGAACAACGGACGGGCGGTTCGCTCGTTCCCCGTCTCGCCCGCGGCAATCAGCCCGGCGCCTTAGGCCAGAGCCCTAACCCAGAGCCCTAACCCAGAGCCTTGGCCTCCCGGCGGCGCGCGGTGAGGATGTACTCGGTGTAGCCGTTCGGCTGCACGCGGCCCCTGAACACGAGATCGCAGGCGGCCTTGAACGCCACGCCGTCGAAGGCCGGCGCCATCGGCTTGTACAGGGGATCGCCGGCATTCTGCGTGTCGACCACCTCGGCCATCCGCTTCAGCGATTCCATCACCTGGCTTTCGGAAACGACGCCCTGATGCAGCCAGTTGGCGAGATGCTGGCTCGAGATGCGCAAGGTCGCGCGGTCCTCCATCAGCCCGACGTCGTGGATGTCGGGCACCTTGGAGCAGCCGACGCCCTGGTCGATCCAGCGCACGACATAGCCGAGGATGCCCTGGCAGTTGTTGTCGATCTCCTGCCTCACGTCGTCGGGCGCCCAGTTCGACTGCGACACCGGAATCGTGAGGATGTCCGACAGCTTGGCGCGCGGGCCGCCCTTGGCGAGCTCCTGCTGCCGCGCGTTGACGTCGACCTGGTGATAATGCAGCGCGTGCAGCGTCGCCGCGGTCGGCGAGGGCACCCAGGCGGTAGTCGCGCCGGCCTGCGGATGACCGAGCTTCTGCGCCAGCATGTCGGCCATCTTGTCCGGCGCCGCCCACATGCCCTTGCCGATCTGCGCATGGCCGGGCAGACCACAGGTCAGGCCGATGTCGACGTTCCAATCCTCGTAGGCCTTGATCCACGGCTGCGCCTTCATCTCGTTCTTGCGGATCATCGCTCCCGCTTCCATCGAGGTGTGGATCTCGTCACCGGTGCGGTCGAGGAAGCCGGTATTGATGAAGACGATGCGCTTCGACGCCTTCTGGATGCAGGCCTTGAGGTTGACCGTGGTGCGCCGCTCCTCGTCCATGATGCCGACCTTCATGGTGTTTTCCGGCAGCGACAGCATCTTTTCGACGCGCGCGAACAATTCGCAGGTGAGCGCGACCTCGTCGGGACCGTGCATCTTCGGCTTGACGATATAGACCGAGCCGGTGCGGCTGTTCCTGAATTTCCCGCCTTTGAGATCGTGGATCGCGAGCAGCCCGGACACCGCTGCGTCGAGCAGGCCCTCGGGGATCTCATCGCCTTTGTCATCGAGCACCGCGTCGGTGAACATGTGGTGGCCGACATTGCGCATCAGAAGCAGACTGCGGCCGTGCAGGGTCACACTCTTGCCGTCCGCCGTCTTGTAGACGCGGTCCGGATGCAGCGCGCGCGTCATGGTCTGGCCGCCCTTGTCGAAATCGGCGGTCAGCGTGCCGTTCATCAGCCCCAGCGTGTTGCGATAGACCAGCACCTTGTCCTCGGCATCGACCGTGGCGACGCTGTCCTCCATGTCGAGGATGGTGGAGACTGCGGCCTCCATGATGATGTCGGCGACACCGGCCGGATCGTCCTTGCCGATCGGATTCTCCCGATCGATCCTGATCTCGATATGCAGGCCGTTGTTGACCAGCAGGATCGCGGACGGCGCCGCGATGTCGCCGAGATAGCCGGCAAGCTGGTCACCCGATTTCAGCGTCGTCGTGCTGCCGTCCTTCAGCGTCGCCGCGAGCTTGCCGCCCGCGATGCCGTAGGCGGCGACATCGGCATGGCTGCCGGCCGCGAGCGGCGCGGCCGCATCGAGGAACGCCTTGGCTTTCGCGATCACCTTGGCGCCGCGCGCCTTGTTGTAGCCCTTCCCCGTCTCGCTCGGATCGTGCGGGATCGCATCGGTGCCGTAGAAGGCGTCATAGAGCGAGCCCCAGCGCGCGTTCGCGGCATTGAGCGCATAACGCGCATTGGTGAGCGGCACCACGAGCTGCGGCCCGCAGATCCGGCCGATCTCCTCGTCGACCTCGGCTGTCTCGACCTTCTGTGTCGCGGGCTCCGGCAGCAGATAACCGATCTCCCGCAGGAAGGCGGTGTAGGCGTTGATGTCGAACTGCTTGCCCTTGTGGGTGCGGTGCCAGGAATCGATCTTGTCCTGCAGATTGTCGCGGATGGCGAGCAGCTCGCGGTTTCTGGGCGCCAGATCGCGGATAATGGCGGCAAGTCCCGCCCAAAACGCGTCGGGCTCGATCCCGGAATTGGGCGCCGCCTCCTTGGCGATGAAATCGAAAAGGACCGGGGCGATCGTCAATCCGTGGGCGTCGATACGCGTCATCAGGGGCGTCTCATCGAAAGGAGCAGGATGTGAGGTAACGGGGAAGGCCGCAACGGGTTGCGCCAACAGGACCTTTTAGCGCCAAAGAAGGGGGCATAGGAAGGGCTGGGCGATGGACAGGTGAAGTCCTGTAGGGTGAGCAAAGGCGCGAAGCGCCGTGCCCGCCCTTCGTTCGACAGCATCGCGCGCAGCGGTGGGCACGCTCTTACCTTTGCGCGGCAGGCTTTGGAGCGCGAGGCCGCTTTGCCCACCCTGCGGCGCCGAGACACACCTGTGCGTTCTCGCGGCACGATTGACCCGAGTTTGTTCGAGGAGGCGGCCCTCGATTCGAAGAGGGCGCAGGGAAGACCGGGTGCAGGCCGCACCCATGGCCCCCGTGCGTGAAGAATGCACGGGGCAGGAACCACAGGTTCGGCCAAGA